>NZ_JADEWC010000005.1 GCF_015207825.1 Cyanobacterium stanieri LEGE 03274 | reverse complement strand
CAGGGCAAACGCATACTTAAGCCGACAAAATCTTAAATAAGTAATCATTGTCCCATCCTGCCTTAAGTCGTTTTGCCTTTTTACCTCGAGAACAACTCTTTTCCTTATTCAACAAATTTAAAGCGATATGCCTAATGACTGCCATATTTTCACTACTATTGCCTTTTCTGATTCTACTTTCATCCTCCCTAAACCCCACATCTAAACACCAGTGTAATTTATTCTCTATTCCCCAATGACTTCTTATTCCTCGGGCGAACGTTTCTACTCCATGATCTAAACTCGTTAAGTAGTACCTTCTTTCCAATGTGGCTTTTTGCCCTAAAATTTTTCTTTCTGATTCCACTATTCCGATAGTTTTTAACCCCACCCATTTTTCACTATCGATGAAATCTGCCACCGAATTCATCAACCAGTAACGACGTTTTTCAATTCGACCATGATTCTTTTCTATGGTTTCATATTTTTCATTGATGATTTGTTGATAATTATTTTTCAATGCCCAATCAGATAATTGTTTTACATCCTCAAATAAATTACCTTGATTGCCTTTGAGGCTCAGAATATAGTCTCCCCCTTTCTCTATAATCCTTTTCCCTATGTCCTTTTGACACCCCATTGCATCAATGGTCACAATACAACCATTGAGTTCTAAAACCGCCAATAATTTAGGAATTGCCGTAATTTCATTGGATTTATCTTCCACTTTTAACTGTCCCAAAACCAAGTTATTATTGCTAGCCCAAGCACTTACCATGTGAATGGCACTTTGATTTTGACTCGAATCATAAGAGTGTCGTAATGTTTTACCATCGATGGCTATTATTTCTCCTTGTGTCACTTGAGCAATATGATTAATCCAATCCAAGAAAGCTGATTGTAATTGCTTTGGACATAGACGAGCAAATAATCGAGCGATAGTATCATGAGAAGGAATACCATTGGGCAGTTCAAGAAACGTTTCTAGCCAAGATTGTTTACTTTTACCATATTCTTCAATTTCTACCCAAGAGTCGGCACCACAAATGACCGCCAGAATTGTTAATGCTACAATATCAACTAATTTATGTTCAATTAAATAACTGGTTCGTGGATCTTCAATATTTTCAAAATGTTTCCACAAGTATGATTTCTGACCAGTCTGAGAATTCACGGTAATTAATTTCCTCAATGATATTTACCATACCACTTTCTCATAAATCTTTAGTATGCGTTTGCCCTGAAACACCGAGGCAATGGCACTAACTAACACTGCACCGGCGGCACAGTCTTTAGCAATTTTTGCCCCTTGATGATATTGTGTACCCACCGTTAAATCTACCACCGCTTCGATGGCAGTATTTAATAGTTCTAAAATCATCACTAAGGCACAAGTAAGGGCAAGGATGGCCATTTTTACCATGGTGACGTGAACTATTAATCCTGATGATAAGGCTAAAAGGGCGATCGCCGTGTGAATACGGAAGTTACGTTGGGTTTTGAAAGTATAAATTACCCCAGCCCAGGCAAAGCGAAAACTAGAAAAAACATTGGGGGCTACTTTCCAAGCCTGAGAAATTCGGGAACTAGGTTTATTTACCGACTCAGTATGGGTAAAAACCGTGGATTTATCAATGAGATTAGTCATGTTGTTTGGATTCTCCATTCGGAGTTTGAGACTATATATTACTACCTAAGTATAAACGTAACCAACTATCTGTCAATCACAATCATCATATCTAATCCAAAGGACAATTGTTAGGTAAAATGAAATTTCAATGCAACCATTATCAATTACTGGGAAATGCCATGAAGTTTACCAAATTATCCCTATTTTTGCTCCTTATTTTCTCATGGAACATTCTTTTAATCCCAAAAAATCAAGCCCAATCAGAGCCAAACCAAGACAACACGGAAACATATTATTATCGTAACCCTGATATTAATGATATTAGGAACAGTTGGCGAGATTTAAGTTTATTACGCAGTTTAAACCATCACACATCCCCCGTCTATGGATTGGCATTTGCTCCCCATGGCAAAAACCTTGTCAGTGTGGGTAGTTACAACGATCCTCGTATGAGATTTTGGAATGTACAAACAGGAGAACAATTTCAGCATCAGAGGGCCCATGGTTCAGCCATTAGTAACCTCTTATATAGCCCCGACGGCAAAACCATCGTTACCACGGGTAAAGCCTCCGATATACGCATTTGGGATGGGGAAACAGGGGAACATGAAACCAGTTTATTGAGCCATGCTAATAATGTAATGGCGATCGCCATTAGCCCCGACAGTAAAACCCTTGTGAGTGGAGCATTAGACGGCATTAGGGTTTGGAATTTAGAATTTAGAAGACTATCATATATATTAAATAGTGTGGGTAACCCCACCTATAGCCTTGCCATTCACCCAGAAGGAAGAATCCTCGCCAGTGGTAATGGTTCAGGAAAAGTCACCCTTTGGGATTTAACCACCGCCCGAAAAATTAGGGAATTTAACCCCCACCGTAGCCAGATAACAGGATTAATTTTTACCCCCGACGGCAAAAGCCTGATTACCAGTAGCCAAGAAAGAAGCGTTAAAGTTTGGGATTTAAATACTCGTCAACAGACTGCCGAATTTGGGTTACATGGCGATCGCATCCGCACCATAGCCCTATCCCCCGATGGTTCAACCCTCGCCAGTGGAGGTAATGACGGCATCAGAATTTGGGATTTTTATTCCACCACAGAACTAGCTTTTATTCCCTATAATCGAGATTGGGTACAAACCTTAATTTTTAGCCCCGACAGTCGTATCCTGGCAACAGGTTCATTCAATACTAGAATTGACCTTTGGCAAAGAGGTAGAGCTTTATTAACGGAAAATTGATGATTCAAGATCAACAACATCCCCAAGCCCACATTGACAGAGTAATTATCCAAAAAATTTTTGTAGAAGGCAAAACCGATTATCACATGGCAGAAGTGGCACGATTAAGAATTCGTTATCACAACTTTCCAGGGGCAAGGGATATTCAACGGGATTTAGATGTCATCCTACAACAATGGGACATAACCGAAGAACAACTATTCTCCCACGTACGAACATTACACGCCCAAGGGAAAATATACGGCAAAAAACAAACAGGAAATGAGCAAGAGGATTGGAGTTAAAAAAAATAATTCTTCATTAAAGCGATGGTTAAAAATAGTTTCATTCCTTTTCGTAGGAATCCTTACTATTATCAGCCTTCGTGGCATGTACCATATCTTTAATGCCCTAAACAACCTCAATCATCCCATAGACGCTTATTTAGTCTTAGGAGGAAGTATTACTAGGGAAATATATATTGCTCAAATCGCCACCATTAACCCTCATATCCCCATTATTATTTCCAAAGGCTCAGATGATCCCTGTATCTTTTTTATTTTTCAAAGGGAAGGGGCAACACTTGATAATACTTGGTTAGAAACTTGTGCCGACTCCACCTTTGGAAACTTTTTTTTCTCCATTCCCATCCTCAAAAGCTGGGGCGTAAAAAAAGTAGAAATGATAACTTCTGATACCCATCTTCCCCGTGCAGGAATTATGGCAAAAATTAGTTTAATGGCTCAAGGAATTGCCGTAGATGTCAATGGTATTCCTGAAGTGGATGGGATTCCTGGTAACCATGAAAATGATTTAAAAACGACATTGGATATAACCCGTAGTTTTTTATGGGCATGGGTTGGACAACTAATTAATCCCCCCTGTAACAAAGTAATCAAACTTTCGGAAGTTAATCTCAATGCTTGGCAAAAAAAAGGGTTTAGTTGTGAAAGTCGGGGAAAGATAATCGGCGTTGGTGAATTAAGATAACCTCAGTTCGCGATTTGTCAGTATGGTAGGGGACGTACCATGGTACGTCCGTACACGTTGCAGGAGATGAGGAGTGGAGGGGATGGGGAGTAAGGGTAAAATAGTTCAATTATTCATTGTCAATTGTCAATTGTCAATTATTCACGCCTTTACAAGACTATAAATTTTATCCTGAACTCAGGTTAATTAAAGCGCCCCTGCGGCGGTTTGATCAAACACACCACCCAAATGATTAGTTAAATTAATTGCCTGTAAAACGGGCATACCATCAACCCCTTGAGGATAATCCACCACCGTCACAGCGCCATTACCCTGCTTAATGTTCCAAAAATTACTCGCCTGTAACCCCAACAGATGACAAATAATCACCTTATTGATAGCATCATGGGCTACCACAATACCCGTCTTACTATGATTAGTATCCAAATTTTCCTTAACCACTTCCTGCCAAGCATCAATAGCCCTATCCCATACCTGCTGTAAATTTTCTCCCTCGGGCATCTGCACCGTTTCAGGTTTATCCTTCCACTGTTGCAATAAACCGGGGTAATCTGCCTCAATTTCAGCTTCTAACTTACCTTCCCACAAACCATGGGAAATTTCTTCTAAATCTTTTTTCGTAGTTAAATTAACCTCAGGATGATGTTGTAAAATAATTTCTGCCGTCTCCTTCGGGCGAGAAAGGGGGCTAGTTACCCCAAAATCAATAGATACATCCTTCAAAAATTCCCCCGCCTTCCTAGCTTGATTTCTGCCGTTATCATTAAGGGCAATATCCTTCACCCCCTGAAAACGAGACATTCGATTCCATTCTGTTTCCCCATGGCGTACTAATAATAATCTTAATACCGCCCCTTCGTGGGGACGAAAATCGGGGATAGGAATGCCTAGATGGGCGGTTTGATTTAAGGATTCTAATTGAACAGCATCTCCAAAATTACCTGTAAAATTAAGAACATTAATACAACAATTAGACTGTTGAATACTATGGTAATGACTGGGAGGAATACCCAAAGCAGTCATAATTAAACAACGATTAATGCCATTGTGGGCAGCAATAAAAATAGTTTCTCCCTGATGTTTAGGGATAATCACTCGCCAAAACTCTTGTGCTTGGGCATATAAATCTAACACGGGATAAAATTCTTTTCCATCTACTGCCATTTTCAACTCATGGGGCTTTTCTTTCCATGTTTTATATTCCTCAGGAAATTGTTGTTTAACATCTTCCTTTTTCCATTTTTCCCATAGGGGTAAGTTAATTTCCCTTAGTTTTTCTAATACTGTCAAACTAGGATTATGCTCATTTGCTTGTCTGATAATATCTGCGGTTTCCCTTGCCCTTTGGAGGGGGCTACTATAAAAACCGGCAAAGTTTACTTTACTGAGGGTTTGGGCTAGTAAATCTGCTTGTTGTCGCCCTTTCTCGGTGATAACGGATTCATCACAGCGCCCTTGAATCATTCTTTGTGCATTGTAGCTACTTTGCCCATGACGAACGATAATTACACGAGTAGTCATTACTATATGATTTTTAATATTTAGTAGGTTGGTGGTTAGTCAGTGGCTATTATATAGCAAGGGCAACCACCCTCAAAGTTAAATAGTCAATGATTTAATTGTGTTTTGTCGCTCTGGTTTTTGATAAACTTAATAAAGTTTGAACGTAGCTATCAAAAAAAGGAGTTCAATTATTGTGTCAAATCGTACAATTGTGGTGATTGATGACAGTATGGTTATTAGACGTACTGTAAAGGATATGTTACCCCCTGGTAAGTTTGAGGTGGTGGAGGCAAAGGATGGGTTACAGGGTATGGAGTTGTTAAAAACTGCTAATCCGCAAATAATTATGTTAGATTTTTTCTTACCTAAAATGAGCGGTTGGGATGTGTATCAGGAAATCCAAAAAAGTCCCGAACTTCGCTCTATTCCTCTGTTGTTAATGTCTGGGAGAAAAGATGAAGTAACTGATAAAATTCCCGAACCTTTTGAATATTTTGCTTTTTTAGAAAAACCTTTTGACCAAAAACAGTTGGTGCAAGGGATTCGGGATGCCATGGAGCGCTCTAAAAAATTGGCTCAGGTGTTGCAACAGTCTGCCCCTCAACAATCGGCGGTTGCTACGCCTTCTGGTGATAGTGCTGAGGTGGCTAAGTTAAATGCTAGAATTGCCCATTTAGAAGGAGAAGTAGATAAGTTGAAGAAACAAATGAATCAGTTAGTGGCGTTTATTAAGAAAAAATTAAACTAATTTGATGTGGTTTGATCGTGTTATGTTTGACTAGGTTTATTATTACTTTGCCCCAATTATGACGTTTAATAACTCCTTTTTTTTTATTTTGAAAGTATTTATAATTTCTGGGATTATCTCATTTTTTATTAAATACATTTTGAGTAATTTTAATCTTATTAGTCAAACATATTTAGCTTTACCCATTGTTTTTACTCCTACTATTATAGTTTTTGTGGTTTTGGGTTATCGAACTATTAATAAAGGTTGATTGCCATGAATTTTGCAAAGTGGGTAAGTTTTTCCCTAGTCATTATTTTAATTTATATTATTTGGCAGGTAAAACAATTACTTTTGTTGGCTTTAACGGCGGTGGTTATTGCCATTAGTCTTAATATTTTGGTGGTACAAATTAGGCGTTTTGGAGTTAAGAGAAAATATGCTGTGGGGGTAGCTATTTTTTCCCTTTTGGCAGTAATTTTTTTGTTTGGTAGTTTGGTTGTTCCTTCTTTGGTAACACAGTTTGAGGAATTGTCTAAGTTAGTTCCGAAGGGAATTGATAAGTTAATTTTAGAGTTAAACAATTTAAGGGATAGTCTTTCTTTAGATGTTGTTAATGCTTTACCTAATTTAGACCAAATTTTGGCTCAATTAAGACCTATTTTAAATGAGTTAGTTAGTAGAGGATTTACAATTGTTTCAGGATTTTTAGGTTTATTATTAAGTAGTTTATTACTCTTAGCTTTGAGTTTAATGATATTAGTAGATCCTTTGCCTTATCGTAGTGGATTTATTCGTTTATTTCCTCAATTTTATCGTTCTCGTATGGATAAGATTTTGGTCTATTGTGAAAGGGATTTACAGGAGTGGTTAACGGATACTTTAATTAGGATTTTTAGTGCTATTATTTTAAGTTCTTTTGTTTTATTTATTTTTGGTATTCCCCTAGTTTCTGTACAAAGTTTATTGGCTGGTTTTCTTGTTCTAATTCCTTACATTGGCCCTAGTATTAGTGTTATATCTCCCGTGGCGATCGCCTTTATCACATCATCATGGAAACCGTGGTTTATTTTATTATTTTATATAATAATATATCAGGTTATCGAATATGCTATCTTACCAAAAATAAGAAAAAATAGAGTGATATTATCCCCTGCAAATATCATTATTGGAGAAGTTTTTTTCGGTAGTTTATTAGGAGTATTAGGTTTATTTTTAGCATTACCTCTCACTATTATTTCTCAAATTATTGTCAAAGAAATTTTAGTAAAAGATATTTTAGATAAAATCCATTCAAAAACAGAAAATTAGTTGATAATTAACCAGAAACAATTAAAGTTTAATCAAAAATTAGGATAGTGAGGGCAGGGGGGTAGAGTAATGAATTACACGGCCGGGCCAGGATACAACCTACTTATAACAAATTATCCTAAGTTGATACAAATAAAAGGGATATTATTTTTTTAAATTAATAGTATCATGAACAAAAATCTATCAGAAACCAATAACCATTGACAAAAATCTATCGTAACTATTATCATTGACTTATACTATCGAAGGCTTGGAGGGTTATTTTGATTCATGCCACCTTACACCAGTTAGAAGTCTTTGAAACCGTTGCTCGTTTACAAAGTTTCACTAAGGCAGCGGAAGAATTGTCAATTAAACAACCAACCGTATCTAGTCAGATAAAACAGCTAACTCAAACGGTAGGATTACCATTGTTTGAGCAAATAGGCAAACAACTTTATCTTACTAATGCGGGGGAAGAATTATTGAATACTTGCCATGATATTTTTGCAAGACTAAATAATTTTGAAATGACAGTGGCAGACTTAAAAGGTGTAAAAGAAGGAAAATTATGTTTAACAGTCGTAACCACGGGAAAATATTTTATTCCTCGTTTATTGGGCTCTTTTTGCCAACTTTATCCCCATATAGATGTGTCTTTACAAGTGACAAATCATCAACAAATTCATGAGAGAATGTTGGAAAATAAAGATGATTTATATATCCTCAGTAAACCTCCTGAAGATGTAGATTTAGAAAGACATATTTTCTTGGATAATCCTTTAGTGGTGGTAGCACCAAGAAATCATATTTTAAGTAATAAAAAAAATATTTCTCTTAAGGAATTAGAATCTTTTCCTTTTATTTTAAGGGAGGTGGGTTCTAATACAAGGAATGTAATTCAACAAATTTTTGACGATCATAAATTAAATATTCGAGTACGTTTAGAGTTAGGTAGTAATGAAGCTATTAAACAAGCTATCATAGGCGGTTTGGGGCTTTCTGTACTTTCTAAGCATACTTTAACATCTAGTTGTTATGATGAATTATCTATTTTAGATGTCAAAAATTTTCCAGTCCAAGAAAGTTGGTATGTTACCTATTTATCTGGGAAAAAGTTATCGGTAGTAGCAAGAACTTTCTTAGAATATTTACTTAAAGAAAGTATCAACTATACTGCAGATAAGCAATTAACTTTAGCCCATAATCATGGTTAATTATTTTTCTCATGAAATAATTAGGGCTTTGTTGAGGAGGAGAAAAGGAGGAAGTTATAAATAGTATTTTATAACCATTAAGGTTTAAGTAGTTTAGTTTTTAAAATACAGAAACCAAATACCTAAATTCTCTACTCCGAATGCTAACCATAATTTTAAATTGATTTAGATTTATTTAATTATATTATTTTTGCTTCATTTATGAGATATTAAAAGGCAGTAAGCAAAATTATATCTGTTTTGTGATGGGTGATATTAAAACCCTTACGAAAAAAAATCTTTGAGTATTTTTTTAAAACTGTATAACTATTAAAATCATGGACTTTTTCAAGGAGACTATTTGGTTTATCCCTTGCTATACCCTCATAGGAGGAATTGTAGCGTTATTGTGGTCACCTGGTATTATTCGACAAACTGGCTCACGCCCTGCGGGGTATGTTAATTTGTTGATGACATCTTTTGCTTTTTTGCATAGCGTGATTGCGTTGTATGAAATCTGGGATATTCCTCCTCAAGATATTCGTTTTACTTGGTTACAGGCGGCAGATTTAACTATTTCTTTTGATATACGGGTATCTGCGGTTAGTGTGGGCGCTTTGGTGTTGATTACGGGGTTAAATGTTTTATCGCAGCTATATGCGGTGGGATATTTAGAGATGGATTGGAGTTGGGCTAGATTTTTCGCCTTGATGGGATTTTTTGAGGCGGGAATGGGGGGCTTGGCTTTATGTAATTCTCTATTTTTTAGTTATGTATATCTGGAAATCCTTACCCTTGGTACTTATTTATTGGTAGGTTTTTGGTTTGCCCAACCTTTGGTAGTGTCTGGGGCGAGGGATGCTTTTTGGACAAAAAGGGTAGGAGATATTCTACTATTAATGAGTGTGATTGCTTTGTATCCTTTCTCAAAAACTTGGAATTACACTGATTTGGGTATCTGGGCGCAAACGGCTAATGTTAACCCTACTTTTATCACTATACTATGTTTTGGTTTGATTGCAGGTCCTTTGGCAAAGTGTGCGCAGATTCCCTTACAGTTATGGCTTGATGAGGCGATGGAGGGGCCTTTACCTGCTTCCATTTTACGTAATTCTATCGTGGTAGCCACAGGCGCTTATGTGTTGATTCAATTACAGCCCGTGTTGGCGTTGTCTCCTATGGCTTCGGAGGCGGTTTTATTTATTGGAAGTTTAACGGCGGTATTAGCTAGTTTAATTGCGATCGCACAGGTTGACCTAAAAAGAATCTTATCTTATACTGTAAGTGCTTATATGGGCTTAGTGTTTATTGCGGTAGGTACTAACCATCCTCAAACTGCTTTACTGTTGATTGTGGTATATGCGATCGCCATGGCACTGTTATATACAAGTATGGGGGCGATTATCCTCAATAGTATCACCCAAGATGTTACCCAATTGG
The DNA here is from genome assembly GCF_015207825.1 of Cyanobacterium stanieri LEGE 03274. Taxonomy (NCBI): domain Bacteria; kingdom Bacillati; phylum Cyanobacteriota; class Cyanophyceae; order Chroococcales; family Geminocystaceae; genus Cyanobacterium; species Cyanobacterium stanieri. Next base: position 130,943 of record NZ_JADEWC010000005.1, on the reverse strand, counting down.
GTGGTTTATGGTCTTCCCGTCCTTTTTGTGGTATTGGTTTATTAGTGGGTATGGTTGCGTTAACTTCTATGCCACCCTTTGGCGGATTTTGGATATTAAGTCGTTTAGGAATGGAAGTAAGTACGCCTTTGATGGTAATCGTGGCGCTGGTGAATTGTTTAACGGCTTTTAGTCTTACGAGGGTTTTTTGCCTTGTATTTTTGGGTGCCAGAAAACAAATGTCTATGCGTAGCCCGGAAGTATTGTGGGCGATGATAATTCCCATGATGATTTTAATGGGTTATGCTTTACATTTACCGTTAATTTTTGATCAGTTTAATCTAATAGGATTAAATTTGAATGAAGGAATAGTTTTAACTATTTTGACTATCATAGGTATTGTGTCTTCTGCTATTATCTATGGTAAAAAATCTTCAGATTCTGTTGTTAAATCAATCCCTGAGTCTATTCAAAAGTTATTTGCCAATGATTTATATATTCAAGACATCTATAAAGTAACAATTATTGCCCTTGTAAACTTTACAGCAAAGGTGGCTAATTGGTGTGATAAATATATTGTAGATGGGGCTGTTAACTTAGTAGGATTTACTACCCTTTTAGGAGGACAAAGTTTGAAATATAGTACCTCTGGACAGTCTCAGTTATATATTTTTTCTATCCTTTTAGGATTAGTATTTGTTGCCCTTATCTTTGGTTTATCAATGTAGGATGAGGAAACGGGGAACAGGGAACAGGGAATAGTTTTCGATGCTTAATGATTATCTGTAAATTCTTTTTTGCCCTAATTATCCATTATCCATTATCCATTATCCATTATCCATTATCTATTATCCATTAATAAAATGCTTGACTTATTAGTATTAACACCCATAATAGGGGCGATCGCCCTTGGAATTTCAGCAAACATATTCAAGGGAAAACAAAGTAAAAAGATCGCCCTAATTTCTGCCCTTATTACCTTAGCAATTAGCCTTTATATTGGTTATAACTTTGACTATTCCACCAGTCAATTACAATATGAACATACCTATCAATGGTTGCCCTTTATTGGCTTAAACTATGTAAGTGCGATCGATGGTTTATCATTACCCCTAGTAATATTAAACTGTCTTTTAATCACCCTCGCCATCTATAACAGTGAATCAGGCACAAAACCCCTTACCAAACCCACCTTATATTACATCCTGATTTTACTCCTCGCCTCCTGCGTCAATGGTGCATTAATCGCCCAAAACCTACTCCTATTTTTCATCTTCTACGAAGTAAAATTAGTACCCATTTATCTATTAATATCCATCTGGGGAGACAAAAAAGGAAGCTACGCAGGAACAAAATATTTACTTTATACCGCCTTTTCAGGTATCTTCGTATTAACAGGATTCCTCGCCCTAGTATTCCTTAGCGACATCAACAGTTTCGACTACAACAACATCCAAACCAATCTTCTCCCCTTCGCCAAACAAATCATTATCCTCGTCGCCATTGTTATCGGCTTCGCCATCAAAATTCCCATTATTCCCCTTCATACATGGCTACCCGATGCCTACACCGAGTCATCAACCCCAGTATCCATGCTATTAGGGGGCATCGTTTCCAAACTAGGCACTTACGGCTTAATTCGTTTCGGCTTAAGACTTTTTCCCGATGCCTGGGTAAATATTACCCCCTACATTGCCATCCTTGCCGTCATTAGTGCCATTTACGCTTCTCTTATTGCCATCTCCCAAACCGACATCAAGAAGATGATAGCCTATGCTTCCATTGCCCATATCAACTTTGTCGTTTTAGCCATAGCCGCCGCTACCGACTTATCCATCGTGGGGGCAATTACTCAAATGTTTGCCCATGGTTTAATCGTCGCCCTCCTATTCCATCTTGCAGGAATCCTCGAAGACAAAACCAATACCCGTGATATAAAACAACTCCATGGTTTAATGAATCCCTATCGAGGTTTACCTTTTGTGGGCGGTTTGATGATTACCGCCGTTATGGCAAGTGCAGGAATCCCCGGAATGGTGGGCTTTGTGGGCGAATTTCTTACCTTCCAAGGTAGTTTTGCCGTATTTCCCATTTATACTCTTATCTGTCTTATTGCCACGGGTTTAACCGCTGTTTACTTTGTCATTCTGTTAAACCAAGTATTTTTTGGGCGTATGGAAAATAGCACAGGTTATTTACCCAAGGTAAGGTTTAGCGAAAGAATTCCCGCCCTAGTTTTAACCGTCTTGATTGTCTTTTTCGGTATCAATCCCACTTGGTTAACCATGCTGAGATAATGGACAATTGACAATTATTAAGTTGTACAATCTTCCTGTTGTACTCATAGTGTAATCATATTTATTGTAGTCAAAAAAAGGTTATTTTTTCCGTATAAAAATACTGAAAATTCCTAATACTTCTGCGATTTGTTTAGCACACCTTAATTAAAGGTAAAAAGTCCCCCAAAATTGGGGGATTTAGGAGGCAAAATCATATAAAACAATTGCCCATTGCCTATTCTCCATTGCCCACCTTAACCAAAACATTATAAAAAAATAACCAGAAAAATAACCATGAATACTATTAACCAAACTAAATTACCACCATCCAATCATCCCTTTGCTGAAATTGTCCATCGCTTAGAGGCAGGGCAATCCATGTTACCCGATACCCCAGAAAACCTCAAACAAATTATCGGTATTTATAAAGCCTATGCCATTCCCATGGACTTTTATTGGCGTGATTTATTATATATTGCCGAGAAAGTTTTTCTTAATCCTTTTCCCTTTTTTAAATACTTTATATCTAAAGAATATTTAGATTTACCTAACCATTATGCGGGGGAAAATGCAGACTTACCAGTATGGCGAGGAAAGGCATCAGCGCACCCAGAGTTACTAGAATTTATGAATAAGGGTAAGACTACCAAAATGCCAAAGTTATTCCATCATTTATTGCACGATCGCATTAATATGGAATTTGCAGAAGCCTGTATGAGAGCGATGTTTTGGCATGGAAAAGATATGAATATGGGGGGGTTTGATGCTTATTTAGACACAGAAGAATATCGCAATAATGCGGATATAGCTATTAAGGCATATTTTAAATCTAACCCTGTTATGTTAGGTATATATAAGCTATTTCCTGATATGTTTTTGGAACAAGTAAAACAACTATCTTATTATTCCAATTTAGGCTTATTTTGGGAGGTAATGTGTCCTGTATTCTTGGAAATGTCTGATTTATATGATGAAGGAAAAATGACCACTGTAAAAGAAGCCATGGACTTTTTGGTTAATGGTATTTTTGCCGTGGCAAGTCGCCCTATTTATCACCATGCCTATATCGGTGGCAAGTGTTACGAAATCATTCCCAAAAGTAAAGGTTTTAACTGGTTGAATGATGCGGCTTTGCCCTATGTGGAGTCAGTGTTTTATCGTACTTCTCCTTTCCGTGGTACAAAATCCTATAATGCCCAAGCCCGTCAAGTACCACAGGATCAAAAAGACTTTCATTATGGTATCTTATATGCGGATGTGTTTCCCGTAGGGGGCGCTGGTATTCCTCCCACCCTATTGATGGATGATATGTTACATTTCTTGCCCCCTTATCTGGTGGATTATTACCGTCAACATTGCCGAGGAGAGGAAGATATGTTGATTCAATTGGGGGTAACTTTCCAGCGCTCGATGTACAATGTAACTTCTGCGGTAATTCAAGCCTTACGCACGGCTACTTGTCATCCTTTAGATGATGAAAACCCAGAGCATTTATTAAAAAATCGTCAATTTTATGAGCAACAACTAGACAGATTTTTGCGCCCTGAAGCCCGTTTGAGGGATATTCAAAGCCCAGATTATCGTTAATATTTTAATTTGAGTTAGGGATAAAATTTTCTGGAGTCAGCAGGGAATGGGCAATGATGGTAATATTTTTAATAATCAATGGTTTTAGTGGTCAAAATATATCTCATACCAAATCCTATTTAGGAAATATATCATCACTCCCCTTGCAATGAATTACAAGGCTAAGAGTTTATCGTTCAATAAATTGAACTAAGGTTAACGGTGTTGCTGATTTTAGGTATGATTTCTGGTTGAGGAAGGGAACGGTTATAGTATTTAGAAGTCTTATTTTTTAGTGTAATTCAACTATATTTCATATTATAATTAAGCAATGCCAGGTTAACTAAAGTAATTTTTGACACTCTTGGGCGGCACGATGTAAGAGAGAATGACGATAAACTAATTCATGAATATCCTTGCTGTAACCTCCCCCAATGACACAGGCGACGGGATAACCTTGGGCTAGACAGGTGCTTAAAACTTGCATTTCTCGTCTATATATTCCTGTGTCGGTAAGGCATAGTTTCCCGAGGCGATCGCCCCTATGGGTATCTACACCGCCATCATAGAGAACTAAATCAGGTTTAATTTCTTGGAGGAGGGAAGATAAATAGGAGGCAAGAATTTGTAAATAACCATCATCATCTAAACCCACTGGGAGGGGAATATCTAAATCGCTGGTTTGCTTTCGATAGGGAAAATTAGCATCACAGTGCATGGAAAAGGTAAACACCCTCGATTCATCATAGAAGGTGTAGGCGGTGCCGTCTCCCTGATGTACATCTAAATCAACAATTAAGATTCTTTCGACTAATTTATTTTCTAATAGGTAACGAGAGGCGATGGCCAAATCATTAAAAATACAAAATCCTGAGCCATAGTCAGGAAAGGCATGGTGAGTGCCTCCGGCGGTATTACAACATAAACCATGTTTGAGGGCTAATTGGGCGGTTAAAATCGTTCCTGCTACCGCTGTGCAGGTTCTTTTTACTAACCCTTCGCTCCAGGGTAAACCGATGCGCCGTAAGGCTTTAGGATCTAATGTACCATTACAATATTTTGCCACATAGTCGGGGTGGTGGACTAATTGTAAAATTTCTGGGGTGGCAATGGTGGGGGCATGGGTGAGGGTTGGGGTGGTGATACCATCTTTGAGCAGCAATTCATAGAGTAATTTAAATTTGGGCATGGGAAAGCGATGCTCTTGGGGAATGGGGGTAACATAATGGGGGTGATAGACGACGGGTAAATTCATCTAATAATTGATAATTGATAGTGGATAATGGGAGTAGTTAAATTTTTAAGAATGGCTATAATGAGCGATCGCACTTCCTTGGAACAATTATTACAGGCTATAGCCCAAGGGGAAGTATCTCCCCAAGCAGGATTGGAAAAGTTACAGTATCTAAGTTTTCAACCCTTAGAAGATTTTGCCAAAATTGATCACCAGCGTCAATGGCGTACGGGTTTCCCGGAGGTTATTTGGAGTCAGGGTAAAACCCCTAGTCAAATTATTAAAATTATGAACGCCATGCGATCGCACGGTAGCCCATTGATTATGACAACCCGACTAGAACCAGAAATCGCCGATCTCATTGCCTTAGAAGTCCCTAATCTACGATACTATCCCATGGCAAAAATAGGGGCGATCGGGCAACTAGAACAAAAATACCAAGGTAAAATATCCATCCTCACCGCCGGTACAGCAGATTTATCCGTAGCCCAAGAAGCCGCCATCACCGCCGAATTATGTGGCTTTGAGGTAGAAAGACTTTGGGATGTGGGAGTTGCGGGAATCCACCGACTATTGAGCAATCGTCATATTATCGATAACGCCGACGTGCTGATTGTAGTGGCAGGAATGGAAGGCGCATTGCCTAGCGTGGTGGCAGGGATGGCCAATGGCCCTGTTATTGCCGTACCCACTAGCATTGGTTATGGTACAAGTTTTGGAGGAGTAGCCCCCCTACTAACCATGTTAAACTCCTGCGCCACAGGAATAGGAGTAGTTAACATCGATAATGGCTTTGGGGCCGCCATGTTAGCAGGGCAAATCTTACGTTTAGCGAATCGACTCAAAAGTTAAAAAAGAAGCTAAAAATCACTTTCTTCCCTATCAATTTTAACCATTGATTAATCATCCAAAACCTTTTCTACCCTTTCTAACTGCCACAAAATTTGATTGCCCTCGCGCCTAACCCGAGAAACAATCCAGTTACGCCATGCCCACTCCTCTCCCCTACTGGTAACGGCACTGGCGTTGATGTCCATTAAATCAGCTAACTCTGAGCTAGTGATCAAATAACCGTTACTGGAAATTTGTTCAGCAATGTGTAAAGTGTCAATGGTATTTTTTAGCTGTTTTACCCTTTCATCACGACTTAGGGATTGTTCTTCTAAGGCATTATTATAAGATTCATTCATAATTTTATAATAGTAAAAATTGCTACAGTTTGCTGATTTGTTTATAGAACGTTAAAGCCATGATAAAACATTCTCTTTAATTTGGAACAATTTTATTCTTGGATTTTATCTATATTCGTCCATTTATATCTTGGTTAATCTTGATCTTTACCTATTTCTTCATTAATTTAAACTATTTTATCCATTAATTAATTATAATTATATCTAATCAAAAAATTATCGATTCTTTCAGTACAAAGTAATAATTTAACCTCTATTTGGCATTTGTCACGATGGGTGATGAGGAGTATGGGAGTGAAGGTGATGGGGAGTGGGGGAGATGGGAAGTATGGATAATAATAGTTTGATTATTTATTGTCCATTGTTAATTGTTTACACCTCAACAATAACCCTTATCTATCAAACCCCGTTTACAGCCAGTGACCAAAATCATCAAGGAAAGTATCATTAATGATAGAATTTCGGATTTTGTTGGTAAAGTTAATCATTTCATGGATATTGTGTAGAGAAATGAGGATATAACCGAGCATTTCATGGGCGCGTAAAAGATGGTTAAGATATGCCCTGCTAAAATTTTGACAAGTATAACAACTACATTCCCCATCTAAGGGGGTAAAATCTTCTTTGAATCGGGCGTTTTTAATATTCCAGCGCTCCCCTTGTACCAAAGCCGCCCCATGTCTGCCAACCCTAGTGGGAATCACACAATCAAATAAATCAATCCCAGAGGCGATCGCAATTACCATTTCCTTATAAGTACCCACCCCCATCAGATAGCGGGGTTTATGGGCAGGTAATAGGGGCGTAGTTTGACGGACAATTTCATGGATAAGCTCAGGTTTTTCCCCCACACTCACTCCCCCAATGGCGTAACCAGGTAAATCCAACTGAGTCAAATCATGGGCCGCTTGGTTACGTAAATCTTGAAAAATTCCCCCTTGTACAATGCCAAAAAGAGCTTGGCTATGGGGCTTCTGGTGCGCATCCATACAACGCTTTAACCAACGGTAAGTCCTATCGGTGGCGGTGATTACCTCCTCCCTAGTGGCGGTGGCGGGGGGGCATTCATCAAAGGCCATTATCACATCTGCCCCGAGGGCATTTTGAATCTGAATAGAATGTTCGGGAGTCATATTAATAATTTTCCCATCCTTGGGGGAGCGAAATTTAACCCCCTCTTCACTAATCTTGCGCATCTGGGCAAGACTAAATACTTGAAAACCTCCTGAGTCGGTGAGGATGGGTTGTTCCCAATTCATAAAACCATGTAATCCCCCTGCTTTACTAACAATGTCTTCACCCGGGCGAATATGCAGATGATAAGTATTACCCAAAATCATTTGGGCATGGGCATCCTTTAGTTGGGCGGGGGTAATACCTTTTACTGTACCCACCGTACCCACGGGCATAAATTTGGGGGTTTCAACGATGCCATGGGGGGTGTGGAATATCCCAGCACGGGCTTTGGTATGAGAGCAAGAGGCGACGGAGGTATAAGAAAAGTTCACTATGTGTTTGGGGATGGTAATAGATTATTTCTATTTTATTGTCAATTGTCCACGGTTTATTGTCAATTATCTCCCTGTGCTACTTTTCTGGTACATTTTGCTTAAAAGTCTTCGTCTAGTTGTACGTCTAATTTAGCGGCTAAAACTTCGTTTAACATGGCTTCTAAATTTTCAAAGCTCAAGTCTTTTGTCATGGGAGAATCTTGATTACTGACAACTAGGGGAATGAGGGTAAGGGTGCGGTTGTCTTGGATAAGGTTAAAATGAGTTTCTTGGGGTGATACTTGATTGATTTGTAGGTAGTCGAAACTTTGAATATTGATGTAGAGACTGCTATTAACTACCATGGTAGCTTGGGTGGCATCGTTAAATACTTCTAGTATCCATCCTTTTCCTTGGTTTTGTATTTTGCCATCTAGGGTATGGATGTAGCGAACTTGGGTTAAATCATTGATTAATCTTTTGATGTCTTCTTTATTAACGAGAATGCCAGATTCAATGATACATGGCGCTGGTAATGAACAATAATTCTGATGATTTTTCATAATTGTTAACCCTTTTTTTCGCTCTTACTATGTTGTTTGGTAGTCAATTAATCTATGTCTTAACACATAAATAAAAACTCTGACTTAATTTTGTTTTTTCTTCCTTAAGTTGACACAATTTTTTTTCTTTTTGCCATTGTGTTACGGTGATGATGAGTTGACCATGGATACTTGATTTTATAACAGGGTTATCTGTTATTACGGTTGGTATTTTCTTTGGTCATGATATTTTTTCTATATTGGTTCAAACAGATTAGTTAATAGTCTGTTTATTTTTATGGTTTACCAATTAGCTTGATTTTTCATCTTCAACCGTCTTAAGATTTTTTTTTATGATCTTACTTAAGATCAGATGTTTTTATTTTTAACGGTATGCTACGACACAATCTTAACTTAAAATTTGATTTTTGTTCAGTTATTTTGAAGATTTTTTTCGGTTTTCTTAAAATTATTAACGCTTAATGAAAATAATTCTTAATTCTTGTCTAAGTGCGATCGCCTTTTACACTATTATCCCGATGCCAAGGGGTTTAATTTTAAATTTTCAGAAAATACCGTTATGGTTAGGTTGGATTGGTTTATTAATTGGTGGTTGTCTGATAGTAGTGGATGTTTGTTTATCTAGTTTATCGATGCCCCTGTTGACTAAAGCAGGATTTTTGGTAGGAATTTGGGTATATATTACGGGGGGCTTACATCTTGATGGGGTAATGGATACGGCCGATGGTTTGGCTACCCAAAACCCTGATAAGCGTTTAGAGGTGATGGCGGATAGTGTGACGGGGGCTTATGGGGTAATGGCTAGTTTTTTTGTGCTTGGTTTGAAGGTGTTTGCTTTGGTTGAAATAACTTCTATGGCTTATTTAGCAATACTTTTAGCTACTTCTTGGGGTCGTTGGGCGCAGTTAAGTGCGATCGCCCTTTACCCTTACTTAAAAGAAAACGGAAAAGGAAAATTTCTCAAACAATCTTTATACCTTCCCCAAGATTGGTTAGTGGGTAGTTTATTCATAATTGCCCTTATATTGCTACAATCCATCATCTATCATCAACCATGGCAAACAATCGTATTCCTAAACCTGTTATGTTTAACCATTGCCTTAGCCGTGGGAGGTTGGTTTAACTGGCAACTGAAAGGGCATACGGGAGACACCTATGGCGCCACGGTGGAATGGACAGAGGTTATCATATTAACTTGCTTAACCATTTTTTTTGCCTAACCTATGAATTAACTAATTCTCTTAAGGATAATGCTTCCCTAATCAACTGAGAATTGGCATCGGGGTTATAACCATTTTCCGTTAGGTGACGTTTCCATATTTTTGTTCCTGGTTGCCCTGCAAAAATTTGCAACAAGTGGCGCATGATAGTATTTAATTTTACATGACGATCGCCCCAAAAATCCACATAATCTAATACACTGTAAACAATTTCCTCTCTGCTTCTAATGGGGGTATCATCCCCATAAATTTCTTGGTCAATCCTCGCCAAAAGATAGGGATTATCACAGGCAACCCGCCCTATCATCACCCCATCAACCATGGGTAATTGAGCCTTAATTTGTTCTAGGGTAGTAATACCGCCGTTAATTTCGATGGTGAGGTGAGGAAATTCCCTCTTAAGACGATATACATCCTCATAACGCAAAGGGGGAATATTTCTATTTTCCTTAGGGCTTAACCCCTGTAACCACGCCTTACGCGCATGGACAACAAATTTTTGACATCCTGCCTGGGCAACCACTTTAACAAAATTTGCCATATGTTCATAACTATCTTGCTCATCAATACCGATGCGATGTTTCACGGTGACAGGAATATTTACCGCTTTTTGCATTGCCTCAATACATTCTGCTACCTTTTGCGGTTGTGCCATTAAACAAGCCCCAAAATTACCGTTTTGTACCCTCGCACTGGGGCAACCCACATTTAAGTTAACTTCGTCATAGCCCCAATCTTCGACAATTTTGGCACATTCTGCCAGTTGACTTGGATTATCTCCCCCTAGTTGTAGGGCGACGGGTTTTTCTTCGGGGGAAAAGTCTAATAGTTTAGGGCGATCGCCATGTATAATAGCTTGAGTATTAATCATTTCTGTATAAAGTAGGCTTTTTTTGGTCATTTGGCGCATAATATAGCGAAAATGGCGATCGCTATAATCCATCATAGGTGCAATACTGACAAGGTAACGAGGCAGGGAAGAAATGACCATAATTTAATGAAAACCTAAAATAATAAGCTAGTTTGACACAGGGAAAGGGGTACAATTAATGATTGATAATTCCCATGATCATATTGTTACTAAAGAAATTGTATGGCTACCATTGAAAAGTTACAACCTGCCACCAAAGCCGATACTTTAATGTATCAACCCTATTATCCGAAAGAACAACATGAGATTTTACCTTACGCCTTGGGGTTATATCAACAGGGATATTTGGAGGGAGAAAGAGTTATTGATGGTGGAGATAGTATTCCTTTTGTAGCCATTTGGTATGTTTCCCGTTTACCTTCGGAGTTAACCCGATGTCGTTTACAATTTGATGGTAGCGCCGATTTAAGTTATGAAATTAATTTACCTAATTCTGAATTTGTTCAGTTTTTGATTCTTTTAATTAAGGATTTTAAGTCATCTCGTAAAACAGATTTTTCCCAAAGGTTTTACCGTAAATTATTACGTCTTGATGAAGATTAATCTCAAGTTCGGATAATTTATTATAAATTAGATGGTATCTTCGCCCACCCTGTAATTACACGGCTAATGGTAGTTCATCCAATAAAGTGAACTAAGATATATTTTGATTCAGAGATTTAGAGTTATACCCATTGCTTATGGCCCAAGTAAACTATTATCACCCTAACTCCCTAGTCACCCCTACTCCCCTAATTCGTCATCACCATTACCCAGTTTAAAAAATCTATGGGGGCGGTAAACTCAACTTGTGCTTCGGGGGCTGGGCTACGGTTAAGATTTATGGATACCACCTTCCCGATGGGAATATCTGGGGGGAAAAGGGTACTTAAATTAGAGGTGGTGATAAAGTCTCCTTCTTGGACATCAGTCACTTTGTCGTAAAATTCCATGATGCCAATTTGGGTAGATTGCCCTTTGATAAACCCTTGATAACCTGTACGGTTGAGAGTTGCCCCCACACGGCTATTATAATCGCTGATTAGTAATACTCGGCTGGTGTTTGGGGTAACTTGGGTTATTCTTCCCACCAACCCACCAATGGCAATGACAGGATTGTTTTCTGTTATTCCTTGATTTGCCCCTGCGTCAATGGTGACTATTTGCCACCAAGAGTCTGGGCTTCTGCCAATTATTCTGGCGGTTACGGTGTTGCCCGGATTTTGGTTTTGGTAATCGAGGATTTCTCTTAATTGCTGATTTTGAATTTCTAGTTGATTGATTTGGTTTTCTAATTGTTGAATGGTGCGATCGCCATATAACTTTTCTTGTTCTACACTGATGTCATAACGAAAAATAGAAGATGCCCTATACAACATCTCATTTATTAACGCCCCTTGGGTTTTATAGATGATAAATGCGATCGCCAAAGCACCCAGTCCCCAAATAAATTGACTTCCTTTTTTTGACCACCAACGCCGAATTGTTCTCACAGTATAATTAAATTAATAATAATAAGAAAAACTAAACTATCTATTTTAAAAAAGCTAATTCATAACTGATTATATATGCTTTTATATATAGTTTTTTCTTGGTTTTAAACTAAAAATATAAATAAAAATACACAATCAAAAACTATTAAACTACATTTTTTTAAACCATTAATTAAATGAAAAATAAAACCATCAAATAATCCCAATAATTGCTTAAAATAAACAAATTAAGACTTTTTACGACTAGCCCTAGCTAATCTTTCATAATCTTCCAAAACCTTACCAGTACCATAAACAACACACTGTAAAGGATTAGGAGCAATATGGGTAACAATACCCGTTTCATTAGTAATTAAACTATCAATACCACGCAACAAAGCGCCACCCCCTGCGAGCATGATTCCTCGATCAATAATATCTCCAGCCAACTCAGGAGGAGTCCTTTCCAAAGTCTTCTTAATAGCCTCAACAATAACTCCCACAGGCTCAGAAATACAACCCCTGATTTCCTCAGAAGTAATGGTAACAGTTTTCGGTAAACCACTGACCATATATAAACCTCTAATTTCCATCTCCTGTTGATCATGATCCCCAGGGTAGGCTGAACCTAATTCTATCTTAATTTGTTCTGCGGTGCGCTCGCCAATAATCAAGTTATAAACCTTCTTTAGATGACGGGCTATCGAATCGCTAATTTCATCCCCAGCAACCCGCACAGAATCACTATAAACAATGCCCTGATAGCTCAATACTGCCACTTCTGTCGTACCGCCACCAATATCTACAATCATACTTCCCACCGCCTCCTCTACGGGCAAACCAGCCCCAATGGCCGCTGCGATAGGCTCATCAATAAATTCTATATTCTCAATGCCCCCAGAGCCAGAACTTTCCATGGCCTCCTCTACCGCTTTTCTTTCCACAGAAGTAATACCACTGGGTACACCTATAATAATGCGAGAACGGCTCAAAGAATTATTACCCTTAACCTTTCTAATAAATTCCCTCAGCATCATTTCTGTAACTTTAACATCAGTAATAACCCCATCCTTGAGGGGGCGAATAGTTTTAATAGATGCGGGGGTACGCCCTAACATATTCCTTGCACTCTCCCCCACAGCAACGGTGATTTGTTTTTCTATATCCACCGCAATCACCGAAGGCTCATTTAAGACAATATCTTTACCAGGCACATAAATAAGAGTATTGGCTGTGCCTAAGTCAATGCCCATATCTTGAGATTCAGAAAAGCGATCAAAAAACCCCATTTTATTATTAGCTCCCAAATTTTATAATGATCAAGAGAATATCTTAGTCTAAATTTTAACTTTTTGTTGAATTCTCCGTTAAGTTACGTAATTTTAGGGAGATATTTTAAAAGAAATTATATCTAGTTATCTTTTTCTTTGGTTGTGGTTATGATCAATAATATATAGGATACGTAACCAATAATAAAATAGAATGAAAATTGCTGATAATATAACCGAATTAATTGGTAAAACCCCCCTAGTGAGATTAAATCGTATTCCCCAAACCGAAGGCTGTGGGGCAGAAATTTTAGTAAAACTAGAGGGCATGAATCCATCGGCTTCGGTAAAGGATAGGATTGGGGTAAATATGATTGATGCAGCCCAAAAAGCTGGGGTTATTACCCCCCATAAAACCGTTTTGGTTGAACCGACTTCTGGTAATACAGGTATCGCTTTAGCTATGGCGGCCGCCGCCAAAGGTTATCAGTTAATTTTAACCATGCCCGAAACCATGAGCGAGGAAAGAAGGGCAATGTTAAGGGCTTTTGGGGCAAAATTAGAGTTAACCCCCGGTAGTTTGGGGATGCGTGGCTGTATTGAAAGGGCGCAAGAAATTGTAGAAACCATGCCCCATGCTTATATGTTGCAGCAGTTTAACAACCCTGCTAATCCTGAAATTCATCGTCTTTCTACTGCCGTGGAGATTTGGGAGGATACCGATGGGCAGGTAGATTTTTTAGTAGCTGGGGTTGGTACTGGGGGTACTATTACGGGTATTAGTGAGGTTATTAAGAGTAAGAAGCCTGAGTTTAAAACTATTGCGGTTGAGCCTGTTAATAGTGCTGTAATATCAGGTAATAAGCCTGGTTCACATAAAATACAGGGTATTGGGGCTGGTTTTATTCCTGAGGTTTTAAGGGTTGATTTAATTGATGAGGTGATTACAGTTTCTGATGATGAGGCGATTAGTTATGGAAGAAGGTTGGCACGGGAAGAAGGTATTTTATCGGGAATTTCTACGGGGGCGGCTTTGGCGGCTGCCATAAAGTTGGCTCAAAGACCTGAGAATGACGGTAAAATGATTGTGATGATTCAACCGAGTTTTGGTGAGCGTTATCTTAGCACTCCTTTGTTTCAAGATTTTTAATATTAGCTTCGGGTTATCTGTTATAAAAGGATAATGTTTCAATTTTTGTCCCGCTGTGCCACGGGTTGCAAGGTTTTGTCTTTGGATAAGTCGAACTAGGATTTATCTATGGATGCAAGAAAATATAATGATGCAATACTCAAGGGTAGTGCTTTTGAATAAAAGATATAGTCAAATTTATTTTTGATAGTTTTCTATGGATGGCATTGCTGATTTTGAGTATGAAACATTATTAAAGTACACAAAAAACTGAGACTTCTAAATATTATAACTGTTCCCTATTCCCCGTTCCCTGTTCCCTTCCTCAACAAGAAATTATACCTTAATTCACCAACGCCCTATGGATTATTACCAAATTTTAGAAATATCATCTTCTGCCACTGCCCAAGAGGTTAAACGGGCTTATCGTCGTTTGGTGAAGAAGTATCACCCTGATAGTCACGAGACAACGGCAAACCATGAGGAAATTATTAAAATTAATGCGGCTTATGAGGTGTTGGGAGACGCTAAAAATCGCTTAAATTACGATCGCACTTTAGCTAATCAACAATATAATTCACTGAATTATCGTCAGTCTAAGAGTGAGTCTGCTTCTCAATATTATCACGCTGAAAGGCGATCGCACCAAGCGGAAGATGTTTCTCAATTTGAGTGGTTAAAAAATGTTTATGCTCCTTTAAATTTATTGGTGGAAAAGATTATTTTTTCTTTAGAAGAAGAATTAGAGGAGTTATCAGGTGATCCTTTTGATGATGATTTAATGTCTATTTTTTGTGAATATTTAGATAATTGTCAGGATTATTATGAAAAAGGAAAAAAAATTTTAAAATCCCAACCTAATCCCCCTCGATATGCTGGGGTGGCAGCTAATTGTTACTATTGTTTAAATCATATTAGTGATGGCATAGAAGAATTACAAAGATTTACTATGAGTTATGATTATGACTGTTTACATACTGCCCAAGAGTTATTCAGACTTGCTTTAGAAGTTAATGAAGAAGCCCGTTATATGGTTAATCAAACCAGTTATTAATCTTTAAAATATAAGCCTATTTTTTTATGAATAATTACTCCGAAGAAGTCGAAATTTTATTAAAAATAAAATCTAGTTATTTAGATAAATTAAATAGTCTTTCGCAACAACAAAAAGTAAGTCTCAATTCACTTTTAAACGAGATTGTTAATGATTTTTTAAATAACAATAATAATACTTCTGAAAATTTTCAACGGTTAAATTTATCTGAACAAAAAATTAATGAAATAGTACAAAGGGCGATCGCACCGTTAATCACAAGAATAGAAACCTTAGAAAATAACTCAAATCCCCCCCCAGAAAAAACCAAATTAAAAGAGATAAAAAACCTCAAACCCAGTAAAATAATACCCGAAGAAAAAAGAAAATATTTACCCCGTCATCAAGTATGGCAAATCCTCAAAAAAACTAGCTTCGTGCAACATTCAGGCTACGATAACTTCCTTAAAGCCACTCCCCAAGAACTAGAAAACTACCATATATTCTTCGATACCGATAAAAAAAGATTTTATGTAGAAGAAAAAACTAAAGACGATAATTGACAACAAGTCAAACTTCATATTATGATCGTAGTAAATAAAGAATCATTTAAAAAAATAAAACAACAATGTTAAAAAAACTAGGATTATTCTTATCTTCCTTAGTATTAGCAATGATGGTAGTAATCTCCGCAACTGCCCCCGCTAATGCTGACACCGTAGAAGTAAAAATGGGTGCAGACAGTGGAATGTTAGCTTTCCAACCCTCTGAAGTAACCATCAAAGCAGGGGACACCGTAAAATGGGTAAACAACAAACTAGCCCCCCACAACGTAGTTTTTGATAGTTCAGCCCCTAATGCAGAATCCTTAAGCCATAAAGGTTTAGCCTTCTCTCCCGGAGAATCCTTTGAAGTAACCTTCTCCGAGCCAGGGCAATATAACTACTACTGTGAGCCTCACCGTGGTGCTGGAATGAACGGAAAAATTATTGTTGAATAGTTTTAACCAAAAAAAAATATTTTCGCCCCCACATCCATGGGGGTTTTTTAGTCCTCAAATTTATAGCCTACCCCCACCACTGTTTTTAAAAAGTTAGGCTGAGCAGGATTTATTTCTATCTTTTTGCGTAAACGACGAATATGGGTATCGACAACCCTTTCATCGCCAAAAAAATCAGCCCCCCAAAGTTTATCAATCAATTGGGTACGACTCCATACCTTATGGGGATAACTGACAAAAGTAGAAAGTAAATTAAACTCAAGGGCCGTTAAATCTAACTCCTCCATAAGTTCTCCTTCTAGTTGTCTAGTGGCACTGTGTTCGTCTAAATTGACACAAAAATGAGTTGTTTGATAGATTTGAGCCTGTTGCATCGCCCCATGGCGTAAACTGCGCCTCAACAGCGCCCTTACCCTTGCCACTAACTCTCGGGTGCTAAAAGGTTTTACTAAATAATCATCAGCGCCCGTAGAAAGTCCTACGATGCGATCGATTTCCTCCCCCTTCGCCGTCAACATCAAAATATAAGGATCTTTTTCTAAGGGTTGATTGCGTAAACGATTACATACTTCTAAGCCATCTAATTTAGGCAACATCAAATCCAAAACAATTAAATCAGGTTTAACCTCCTTTGCCTTTGTTAAAGCCGATAAACCATCATAAACCACACTACAATTAAATCCTTCCCTAGTTAAACAGGAGTTGATTAACTGAGCAATTTCCTTTTCATCTTCCACAATTAAGATTTCCATGATCAATTATCAACAAAAAATTCAAACAGCTACAATTAATTTTAATATTCAAAAACAAAAAATCATCCCGCCTAATCTGCCAACACTCACTAGCTGTGTCAAAATAAAGTGCTAAGATACTTTAAAATTTAATTTCTATTTCTAAAATAGTCCCAACCTTAACCTATAGTTACTTTTATGTTTCAAAAACTATTAACTACCAAAACCTGTAAATATCTAATTTTAGCCTGTTCTGCCCTTTGGGTTAGCTCCATTAATCCTGCGGTAGCTCAAAACACCATGGAAACAGAAGAAAACATCATTGCCCCCATCAGTCAAACAGATAATCTTTTAAGTCTTGAAGGAGGGGAAAAATTAATGGCCGAAGCCGAACAAGCCATTAACCAAGGTAATTATGACCTAGCCGAAACCAAATTACAACAGGCGCGCAGGGTATTTAATCAACTATCAAACTTTTATTTACAAATAGCCGACAGTTTTTCGGGTATTGATAATGATATTACTAGCTCCCAACGTTCTGGGGCTTTACGTACCGCCAGTTTAAGGGATGAAGCAACCTATCAATTAGCCTTAGTTCATCGCGCCCAAAATAAACCCGAATTATCCGTACCTTTATTAATTCAAATTATCCGCTCTCAAAATCCCACCAGTGAATTAGGACAAAAATCTTATCAACAATTATACGAAATTGGCTTTGTACAAACCCCCTTTGAAGGTCGTCGTCGCTAAAGTCTTTATCTGTATAGGTTGAATTAATCTCAACCCTAGGTAAAAATAATCACCCACCAATCTTGGCAAGGGTCGATGATATAATCAGTTTTAGTGGTGAAATTTTTTCACCATTTGTCTTTTGCATACTCATTAAATCACAGTAGAATTTATGGTCAGCTTGGAACAAGTAAAACAAATGATTCAATCTCAACTTCCCGATGCAGAGGTTGTGGTTAGAGATTTGACAGGAGGAGGGGATCATTTAGAGGCGATCGTTGTTTCCAAAGAATTTGAGGGCAAAACAAAAGTTAAACAGCATCAGTTAGTTTATGGAGCTTTAAACACCCACCTAAAATCCGAAGCAATTCATGCCCTCGCTCTCAAAACCTTTACCCCCGAAACTTGGGCCACCGCCAGTAAGTAAGTATTACTTGTTTTAACTTTTTCTGTTTGAGAGAATAAAACTAACTTTTACTCTATCCACTATTCAATAAAATAATATGACACCTGAACTAAAGCAACGTATCGACGAAATCATCCAAAGTTCTCCCATTGTGGTTTTTATGAAAGGAAATAAACTCATGCCCCAATGTGGTTTTTCTAATAATGTGGTACAAATTTTAAATACTTTGGGTGTACCCTTTGAAACTTTTGATGTTTTGGCTGATTATGATGTTCGTCAAGGAATTAAAGAGTATTCCAACTGGCCCACTATTCCCCAAGTGTATGTTAATGGCGAGTTTGTCGGGGGCAGTGATATTTTAATTGAACTTTACCAAAATGGTGAATTACAACAAATGGTTGAGGTTGCCTTAGCTTCTTAAGATTCATTGTTTTAAGATTCCCTAAGGCAATAGGGGTTACGTAAAAATTCTGGAAATTTACTAGGGTGGGCAATGCCCCCCTATTTTTTTTAACCAACTAGCACATTAACTAGCTTTGGCAAGATAAACTACAGCGCCCAGACTTGAGGCCATCTCCTCAGGGGAAATTTTACCATCATGGTTAACATCCATGGCATCAAATACAGCGTCAGCCCCAGCCCATTCTTCTCTACTGATAAAGCCATCGCCATCTAAATCATAAACATGGAATATATCTTCGATCGCATGGTTTAAGGTATCATTACCCTCTATTTTTGCTAAACGGGCGCTAAGTAAATTTTCAAGGGTTTCTAGGGCTTTAGTAAATCCTTTAATACCTTCATCTAACTTATCATTAGCCATGATGTCTTTATCGTGCATCTCATCAAAAGTCCCTTTATCCACGGTAATTTTTTCTATTTCCATAGAAGAAGCCGTTTCAGGACATAACTTTCTAGGTAATTCTTGCTCCGTGTTTTTCAGATTTTGCAACAGTTGAGGGGAAATTGTCAATAAATCACACCCTGCTAACTCAGTAATTTGTCCTATATTACGAAAACTAGCACCCATTACCTCGGTTTTATAACCAAATTTTTTATAATAGTTATATATTTGAGTAACAGACTGTACCCCCGGATCATCTGCCCCTGTATAGTCTTTACCTGTATTTTTTTTATACCAATCCAGAATCCTACCCACAAAAGGAGAAATCAAAGTAACTCCAGCTTCTGCACAGGCCACCGCTTGATGGAAACCAAACAACAAGGTTAAATTACAATGAATCCCTTCTTTTTCGAGGATTTCCGCGGCTCTAATTCCTTCCCAGGTAGAGGCAATTTTAATCAATACTCGCTCCCTATCAATTCCAGCCTTTTCATATAAGGAAATAAGGTAACGGGCTTTAGCAATGGTGGCTTCAGTATCATAGGATAAACGGGCGTCAACTTCCGTGGAGACTCTACCGGGTACAATTTCTAAAATTTTTGTTCCGAAGGATACGGCTAACCAATCGATGGCTAGTTTAACAACTTCTTCGACAGGGGCTTTTTCCCCTAATTCCTGTCTGGCTTCGACGAGGGTATCATCAACGATGCTTTGATATTCTGGCATCTGGGCAGCAGTGGTAATCAGAGAAGGATTGGTGGTGGTATCTCGGGGGGTAAATTTTTCGATCGCCCCTATATCACCAGTATCAGCTACCACGATAGTATATTGACGTAATTGTTCTAATAAATTAGTCATTTGTCCTCCTTGGGAATTTTTTTACCAAATATTACTACTCACAAAACTTGAGTGTCTATTTCTGGCTTATCCCTTTGATCTTAGCAACAAAAAGATTTATTCATACTTAAAGGTTATTTTATGATTTTTGGGTGTTGCTAATTTTGAGTATGAAACATTATTGAATTACAGTAAATGTATAGTATTAAAATTATTATTACTATTGCCCATTCCCTGCCGATTCCAGAAAATGTTATATCGAACTCAGGTTAACTAATTACAGCACTTCCCGTGCCTTGAAACATCAGCCAAGAGAGAATAAAATTAAACATAAAAATAGTAATCAAAGAAATAACTACCGCTGCGGTGGTAGATTGTCCAACTCCTTTTGCCCCTCCGCTAGTGGTTAAGCCCCAATTACAACCAATAATCGCCACTACCGCTCCAAAGATAGCTGATTTAATGATACAAGCGATTACATCCCAAGTGCCTAAAAAATTACGAATAGAATCAAGGAAAACCCGACTAGGAATATCATACACAGAATCAGCAATGACTAACCCCGCCGTTACACCCACCACCAGAGAAGAAATGGTCAAAATGGGAAGCATTAAAAAACAAGATATAACCCGGGGAGTTACTAGATAATCCACTGGGTCTGTTTTTAAGATTTGTAAAGCGTCAATTTGTTCTGTTACCTTCATCGTACCTATTTCCGCCGCAAAAGCACTGCCTACCCTTCCTGCTAATACTACCGCCGTTAATACGGGGGCTAATTCACGGGTAAGGGCGATCGCCAGTACCCCCCCCACAGCACTCGTAGCCCCAAAATAAATAAACTCCCTCGCCACCTGAATAGTGAATACCATACCCACAAAAGCCGCCGTAATCAAAGCAATAGGCAAAGAAGCAGGCCCGACAAAAGACATTTGCTCAATGGTATTAAAACGATAAACCTTAAATTGAAGCAGATGAATAAAAATCTGTCCTGTCAAAAAAAGTGCCGAAGATATACGCTGAAACAGTTTATTCATTATTGTATGAGCAATGAGGGCAGTTGTTAATTATATCCTAATCAACATTAAAAGCGAAAAGAAACATTGACATAAGGCCCATTCTGATTAACATTTACCTCAAAATCTGTCGCCCTAGTCAAATTAGAACCATAACTCGTGTAACCAAAACGGTAACCAAAACCCAAGGAAGTCTTACCCTCAGAAAACTTCCAATCAAGCCCCGTGCCTAAATTCCATTGATTTAATCCATCAATGCCAAAACCCGAAAAAGAACCCCCCGTAACCCATGCCCACTGAGGAGAAAGATTAACCCTCGCCCTCGCACCGATAATCGGAGATACCACCGTAGTATTACCATTAAAACGAGCTTGTCCTAGCCCCGGACTACTAAAATTTAAACCTAAATCAACCCCTGTAATATTAACTCCCCCAAAAACATCAAAAACCGATCGCCCCAGGTCAAATTCCGTTTCAACCCCATCAGGATTAACCTTAGAGCGATCGTAAAAACGATAAGCCCCCCCCAAAGACAAAGACCATAACTTGCTATCCGCTGAAGCATCCAACCGCACAGGAATAGAACCTAAGGAGGGGGGCAACCTACGACTTATAGAAGCCCTACTATCCAAGGATAAATAATCAAAATCTGCGAAAACTCCCCAACGATATTCGGGATTCCAAGCCTTCATTCTTCCAAAAAAAGCAAAATTCAGATCATCCTTAATACTTCTTCTAATTTGACTCGCATCTAAAGAAAAATCCCCACTCACGCTCCCCGCCGCGGCATCACCATAAATAGTAAAAGGGACATAAATAGAAGGTTGAATTAAAAAATGCCAAGAGTTGTTAGACGGCCTAACTTCTTCCATCTCCAAATCCGATGCACTCTGAGCCACAAGTTTATTATCATTCCCTAAAAAATCTTGATCCATCATCAATTCCCCATGACCAAAACTAGAATTATCTACCCTTTGGATAACAGTAATGTGGTTATGGTTATACTCTCCCAAAATAACGGGATTAAGAGTCGGCAAAGTTTTTGATTGGATTAACGGTTGATCAACATCAAAAGTAAAATTATTATCTAATAGATTGGTAATCATCAAAGTGTAATTATTACTATCAGACTCTGAAAAATTAATCTGCGTCTCCAAGGCTTGAGAAGCAGAAGCACTAACCACTATTATCGGAGCAACAAACCAAGAACATTGCCACAGACTTTTTTTCAACATCAGAGTTGACCTCTACACCAAAATTATTAAATCATCAAAATTATAAAATAAATAACCTCAGTTCGGGATAATAGTTGTGTTGTATGGTAGGGGATGTACCATGGTACGTCCGTACAGGCTTTTGGTTGCAGGTGGTAAGTCATAGTTTGTTAATGATTCATTGTCCATGGCGAATTCTTCACACCTTTAAAAAGCTAAAAATCTTATTCCTAACTCGAGTTAACATATAGTTTTTGTCAACTTCTTAACCTGATACCCGATACCTGACACCTTATAGATTATCCCTAGTTACAGTTTGGTTAGTTTTTCCCAATTAGTTCGTTTTAGTTTCTGAGCCATACTTTTTGAATTTCATTAATAATTTCAGGGGAAGGGGAAGGTTTAATTTCTACGGGGGGATTTATTTCCATACCAAGAATATTATTACTCCAAGGGGTATCATTAATGGTTGTTAAATTAATGTTATCATTTATGGGTCTAAAACCATATTTTGCTAGAATAATTTGTTGATTTTCCGCTAATAGATAATCTATAAATTTTTCTGCTGATTTTTGTTCAGTTTTGTTTAAGTTATTATTCAGAATTACGGCGGTGGAAAAAGTTTCGATGGTTGGATTGGGATAATAAATTTGATACACTTTATTTTGATTTGTTTGTGACCAGCGATATAAGGCAATGCTTTCGTAAACTAGACCAACATCAGCATCATTTTCCCCTCTGACAATAAATTCTTGTAGTAAAATATCAGTGGATCTTGGTGGTTGATATACGGAGTTTTTAAGTAAAGAAAAAAGTTGCTCTACTTCAGTATTAGTAAGATTATTAATGCCTAAATTATTCTGATTTAGTTTATTTTCTGCCCATAAATTAAGGGTTAATTGTCCACTATTAGAACGGGTGGGATCTGTCATAAGAAGATCAAAACTTCCCCAGTCATTATTACCTCCTATATCTTGCCAATTTTTGCTTATTAATGCTTGTTCTAGTTGTCGCCAATTAAATTGATCGTTAGGAAATAAAATGTTTCCCCTTTCTTGCCATGCGATCGCCACTAAGAGAGTTTTAGCAATGGGTTGAGGATTATTATAAAATGGTTTTTCTTGCCCGATCGCCCTTAATCTTGTCTCTAATTCACTAATTAATTCATCACTAGCAGGAATAATAATAGCTGGTTGAAAATCATTTTTTTGATTAATAATATTATTAATAATATCTTGAGATCCTTGAATTTTTAAGTTTATTTGAATATCGGGATAATTTTGCTCAAAAGTTTGTTCTATTTCTGCTAAAGGTTCTTGTAATTCTGAACCAATGATCACATTTAAAGTTTTATTTTGATTGGGTAATGGTGCATAGGCGATGATGGTAGATATGGTTATAAGGGCGCTGGAAATAATCTTTTTATTCATAACTTTTTACCTAATTATATATAGCAGTCCTGAATTATTTGTCAGATTGTTAAATTAAGTTATCCCTTTTTAAAGGGGGCTAAGGGCGATCGTATTTTCATGACTCAAAATTTAATCAAAAAAATTTAAGTAAATTGGCGAAATTAATTATAGCTCTTATTTTATTAAGACTCTTATGAACAAGGGGTTTAAACCCCTTGCCTAAATCCATTTAATTATGTCTACTTACTTATACCAATACATCCATACTTTCTTGAAAATTATTTAATTCATTATTTAAATCTTTTAATTCTTGTATTTCTTCCGAATTATCTAAATTAGCAGACCTTAATTTATTTTGTAATTGCTGTAAAACCCCTGCAAATTCAGTAATAATAGTGACGATAGAAAAAACTTGAGCTTCCCTTGCGTCTTGTCCTTCTTCTACCAACTGTAAATTATTTTTTAGGGTATTTTCTAATTGTTGTAATTGTATTAAAGCCCTTCCTTTACTATTTTTTTGTTGGCTTTTTACTTGTTGAAGTTGTTTATTTAATTCTTCCCTAGATAATAAAGAATCTCCCCCCGCTAATTTTTGGGTTAAATGATTTATTTTTTCTGGTAGTTCTAAGGTGCGCTGGCAAGTATATTCTACGGCGGTTAATAATTCCATTTGGGAAGAATGTTGTAATAGTTTTTGGGCTTCAATTCTTAAATGTTCTGCCTTACTAATTAATAATTTTGCTTGGATTTTAGCATTATTTAATTCTTGTTCTAAAATAGGGTTATTTAAATTAACTTTGGGTGGTTCTTTTTTGGCTAGATAATCAGCCCCGACAAAAGAAATAGCTCCCGTGATGGGCAACATTAACCAAGGAGAAAGTTTTATCGCCCTTGCCCCAAAAACTAAACAAATACAAGCAAATAAAACTGCCAAAGGATAATTAAGAGGATTAACTATTTTCATAGATTTTTAGATAGATAAAAGTATTAAAATTCTACTTGTAAATTTTCCATAACTTGGGCAATGGTTTCGGGATCTCCTTTACGATAATAACCGCCATTTATCTGGGCAATTTCTTGTAGAATATCAGGGCTAAATTCTCCTTCATTACCATAACCAATGGTAAAAAAAGCAATCCTTTCATCACTATTAAAACCGCTTTTTTGTAATTCCTGTTCTAATTGTGATAGGTTCACCTGTGAGCCTGAATCTTCCCCATCGGTTAAAATTAACACTGCGTTAATGGCTTCATCTTTGAGATTTTCTCTCAACCAATTACGAGCAAAAAGGGCGCTGTCGTATAGTCTTGTACCTCCCCCTGCCTGTAAGGAAGAAATATAGTTAATGGCTCTGAATTTATCTTCTGGTGAGCTACTAACTCGCAAGGGTTGCCCTATTTCACTATTAAAGGGGATGATTACGATTTCTTCTTTGCTACCCAGATTGTTGATATAACTAAGTAAGGTATTTTGAACAGAACTAAATTTAGTTCCCTGCATGGAGCCAGAAATATCTACCACCACCGCCACTAGGGAGGGTTTTTTGGCATAGTTTTGCCAACTTTCTAACATCACTTCTACCACTTCGGGCTGAGGAGGACGATAGGATTCGTAGGTGGGGTTTGGATTTACTCCAAATTCGGCACTAAATTTGTTTCCCAATGGTACTCCAGGCACCCCAGGGCGTAATCCTAGGCTAACGGCGATCGCCTGAATCTCTGGTTGACGCATAAATTCGATGATGGCTTCACTAGCTTCTTTTTCTTGGGGCGTAACCCAAGGGGCATTGGGCAAAATGGAGCGAATATCAGAACTGAAAGTGGATTGGGGATATACCGCTTGATATTTTTGGCTGTTATCCCCTTGACTGTTGGCGGCAATAACCAAAGACTCATAAACCGAACCAACGGAAGCCCAAAATACGCCATTTTCCACCATGGATTGAGCGAGAGAGCCAGTGGAAATTCCGTAACGGGTAACTTTTTGCTGAATCTCCCTCACTTCCTCTTGATGGGCTTCTATGTCGGCGATGGTTAAATCTTCGGGGGGTTTGTTGGCAACGGAAGCAAATTGTGCCACAAGGGTTTGTAGTCCTGAATTAGAGCGGGTGGGGGCGGTTTGTACAAAGTGTATGGGTAGGGGAAGGGCGCTCGAGTCTAGTTGCTGATAGTTATCATATTGTTGTAATACGGTATATAAATTTGGAGCTTTGGCCAAGGCTGGTGCTAATTCGGTGGTGGTCATAAACACCATGGGGCTATACACCAACAGGGGAGAATCGGTAATGGGGGGAATGTAGTTTTGTCCTGGAAATATTTTATCGATTTCGTAAATTAGTTGATTTTGATAGATAGGGCCGTCGAAGGAAATAAGGCTAGGAAATCTCTCATCATCGGGCGAAGTAGAGCCGTTGGCTAGTTGTTGAGAAAGTGATACTACTTCTTGAAATACATCTCCGCTTCCTTTAATGTCGCACACTAGATAATATCTTTCTCCGCTACTCAATTGGGGTTTGGTGGCGTTAAGTTTTTCGGCGGATACTTCGCAAAATTGTTTTAAGTCGCTTCCTGCTAAAAATCTGATGGGAATACCCTGATTGTTGTTGACTTCGTTGGGCATAGACTCACAGCTGATAAGGCCTATGAGAGATGAAATACAAAGAAAACTGATAATTCTTTTTTTCCTAAGCATAAAAAACTAGGGTTAAGGGCGCTGGTATTTTTATTTTAATCAGGAAATGTAAAAAGTTATCATAATAATATTTATCTTAATAAAAAATATTTTTTACTATTAATAAATAGACATCAATTATTTTTATAGTCTTCTGAAATGAACAAACCATAATTGGTTGAAAAATAAAAGAGAATAGGTATTTTTTTTAAATCAACCTGCAAAAATCAAAATAGAAAAAACAGTTAAATATTATTAACGGGGTAAATTCATTAGCCCTGTGATTAATTATAGAGTGGGAAATCGGAAAAATTTCATAATTATTTATTTTCCTAATTATCCCACTTTCTTATTAAACCTTACATCTTATTTATACAGGCTTGTACAAACCCAGAGAATAAAGGATGAGGTTGATTTGGGCGAGACTTAAATTCAGGGTGAAACTGAGTAGCGATGAAGAAAGGATGATTAGGTAATTCCACAATTTCCACTAAACGCCCATCGGGGGAAGTGCCACTAATTTTGTAACCAGTGTCTAGGAATTGGGTACGATAACCATTATTAAACTCATAACGATGACGATGACGCTCATAAATTACCTCCTCCTTATACAAAGAATAAGCGAGGGTATCAGGGGCAAGACGACAAGGATATAAACCCAAGCGCATTGTGCCTCCTAAGTCGATTACGTCCTGTTGTTCGGGTAATAGGTTAATGACGGGATTAGGGGTTTTTTCGTCAAACTCGGCACTGTTAGCACCCTCGAGGTGAGCGATATTTCTCCCCCATTCAATAACACTACATTGCATTCCCAAACACAAACCAAGGAAGGGGATATGATTTTCCCTTGCATATTGAATTGCTTTCACTTTGCCATCTACTCCCCTAGTGCCAAAACCCCCTGGCACTAAAATTCCTTGCACATGGCTAAGATATTTGTCAGCGCCATTAGTCTCTATATCTTCCGCATCCACCCAACATAATTCGATTTCACTATCTCCATGGATTCCTGCATGGATAAGGGCTTCTACCACCGATAAATAAGCATCGCTGAGTTGAATATATTTACCAACGATCGCCACTTTTAACCGATAATTGGGGCATTGCATTTTCTCTACCAAATTTTCCCATTTTGCCAAATCTGGACTACGATTATCCAAACGCAATCTTTGTAATACTTGTTCTGCTAATCCTTCTTTTTCAAGAATTAACGGCACTTCATAAATACTACTAGCATCGGAGGAAGTGATCACTGCCTCAGGATAAACGTCACAAAATTCGGCTATTTTATCCTTGATATTACTGGGTATAGTGCGATCGCACCTACAAACCAACACATCAGGTTGAATCCCCAACGAGCGCAACTCCTTCACAGAATGTTGAGTAGGTTTAGTTTTTAACTCCCCTGCCGCCGTAATCCAAGGAATAAGAGTAACGTGCATATATAAAACATTATCACGACCCACATCCTTCCTAAACTGACGAATAGCCTCAAGGAAAGGTAAAGACTCAATATCCCCCACCGTACCACCAATTTCAGTGATTACCACATCAGGGCTATTATTTTTTGCCACTCGATGAATTCGATCCTTAATTTCATTGGTAATATGGGGAATCACCTGCACCGTTGCCCCCTGATAATCTCCCCTTCTCTCTTTATTAATTACCGATTGATAAATAGAACCCGTAGTAACGCTATTTAACCTTGAACTAGAAGTATCTGTAAAGCGTTCATAATGTCCTAAATCTAAATCCGTTTCCGCCCCATCATCGGTTACAAAAACTTCCCCATGTTGATAGGGACTCATTGTACCAGGATCTACGTTAATATAAGGATCTAACTTCAAGATAGACACAGAATAGTTACGAGACTTGAGCAAACGCCCCAAACTCGCCCCCACAATACCCTTTCCAATACTAGATACAACCCCACCCGTGACAAATACAAATTTAGTCATTTCCAATAGAAATTTGTTGAGAATTTAAAATAATAGTTAGCAATAAAAATAAAGTTACCGAAAGTTAAATCAAGCCCGTGGTAATATTCATCAAAAAAAACCCTTCTCCCCTTAGAATTTTAAACCCTTTTGAGGGCAAGGATATTATATAGCTTGTTATCTTCCCTTCCCATGGCTCAAGTCAAAAGAAGGGTTATATTAAGACACTTGTTTTTCAGTAACATCATAAAAGTCATCCATCCATTGTTAACCCTTGATCGTTTCTTGTCAATCGTTAATAGGGAGATAGGGGGTAGGGGTGATGGATGGGCAATGGTTTAAGTCTTTTGTATTTCTGGGGGGAATCACCCCATGGGAGAGGATATTTATTAACGGGGATTTCATGGCACAATAATCCTAGTGAGTTATTCAGGAGTTATATTTATGCGTCTTTTACACACCATGTTAAGGGTAGGTAATTTAGAAGAATCCATCAAATTCTATTGCGATGTTTTAGGAATGAAGTTGTTAAGACAAAAAGACTATCCTGGAGGAGAATTTACCCTTGCTTTTGTGGGCTATGGGGATGAGGCCGATAATTCCGTCATTGAATTAACCTACAATTGGGGTAAAGATAGTTATGATATTGGGGATGGTTATGGACATATTGCCCTTGGGGTAGATGATATTTATACTACCTGCGACAAAATTAAATCCCTTGGGGGTAAGGTAATCAGAGAACCAGGACCTATGAAACATGGTACTACAGTAATTGCTTTTGTGGAAGATCCTACGGGTTATAAGGTGGAATTGATTCAAACAAAAGATAAATAGGGCAATTACTAATGATTGTCTTTTTTTTTAAAGCCCGATCATTGTTTTTCGGCAATCCTTAGTTTAGCAGAGCGCGATCGCCCATTAACCTCTTGCTCTTGTTTACTGGGGGTGAGGGGCTTTTTGGTAATAATTTTGAGGGCATCGTTATCCCGAAATTGATATTTAACGATTCTATCTTCGAGACTATGAAAACTAATAATAGCGATTCTGCCTTCTGGTTTAAGCCATCTGGGGGCGTTGCCCAAAAAAGTGGTGAGGGAATCTAATTCTTGATTAACCGCAATGCGTAAGGCTTGAAAAGTTCTCGTGGCGGGGTGTATTCTACCATAACGAGCCTTGGGGGGGTAACAAAGGGCGATCGCACTGGCTAACTGAGTGGTAGTGGTAAAAGGGCGTTTTTCGACAATTTTTCGAGCAATGCGACGGGATAACCTTTCCTCCCCATACTGATAAATTAAATCAGCAATTTCCTTTTCTTGCCAATGGTTAACTATTTTTTGTGCCGTCAAAGACTGGTTTTGATTCATCCTCATATCTAAAGCCCCTTCATGGCGGAAACTAAAACCCCGCTCGGGATGATCAAATTGAGGAGAACTAACCCCCAAATCAGCCATAACGCCATCAAATTGATTTTTTTGCCCTTGAAAATCGGCAAAATTACCATGAAAAAAAGTGATTCTTTCTAAATAAGAAGTCGGTAATCTATCACGGACAGAGGCGATCGCATTTTCATCCAGATCAATCACCGTCATTGTAATAGTATCATCATAACCCAATAAAATTTCCGTATGTCCTCCCCCCCCTAAAGTAGCATCAAGATAATGACCATGGGGCTTAGGATTAATGGCCTCCACCAACTCTTGAGCGAAAACAGAAACATGGAAAAAATCAGCGGGAGATGAAGTCATAAAACAGCATAGTAAATATTAATTACATTGTTCGATTTTTGTCATTCCTTGTCAACATTTAATTGTTAATATAAAAATGCAGAACACATTCTAAAGTCATGACCAAGGCTGTTGTTTATCCTATTGTTGTTGCCACCATATTCGTTAGTGGTTGCTATCCCATCGAGAATATTAAACAAAACTCCCTAGCCAATCAACAACAAACCTCCTACGCCGCCAACAATTCTCCAGAGGACGAAATACCCACCGATATTTTTAGCATCATAGAAAATGAAAAAAGAAATAACATAAAACGTCCCACCAATACTGCCGAAAGACGGCAAATGTTTTATGATGAGTTACCCCCTAATTTTCATCAATTGCCAAGGAGTGAACAAATTAAAATTAGAGACAGACTCATTTATTCTACCATGGTAGAATTTAGGGAACAATCAGACATAAATAGTGTAAATGAGGATATTTATGAATATGATTTACCATCCTCTGAAAATAGCAACACGGGTAGTTCATCTTCCCATGTAAATGTCTTTGATTACGGTATTCCCTATAGCGGTTCAGGGGCAGAATAGATTTTTAATATTAACAGAAATAATCAAAAAAACTAGAATACCAAATCTTAAAAGTGGTAATTTATCTAATATTTAAAATTAAGTTCAACGACCATCCATAAAATTAGTTTTTTAAGCTAAACTGTTGATAGCTTATATTATAAAAAACTAACTAAAAATCGTGGATAACAACAAAGCTGATAAAAATGATATGCTCTATCCTCGTAGTCCCTACCATGGAGAATTTACCCCAGAAAACTTAGTTTTTAACGCTAACTTACAAGAATTTGCCCAAAAAGTAAGTTATATCTGTAACCTCGAAACCAACGGTAAAATATCCTCCAATCAAGCCTATCAACAAATTAGGGTTTTATGGAAAGAGTTGAAAAACAGTATTAAAAACCTGAACCTAGAAGAATAAATTTCCCCAAAAAATTGGGCAGACTATTGCCCCATAAGGTGACATTTGGTTAAAAAAAGTTAATAATTAATATCAAGTCACCCATAACTGATAGATAATGCAGCCAACTGATCCGAATAAATTTACTGAGAGTGCTTGGGATGCCATCGTGCGATCTCAAGAAGTATGTCGTAACTTCAAAAATCAAAACCTAGAAGTAGAACACCTTATTTTGGCGTTATTAGAAGAAAATAGCATCGCAGGGCAAATATTCACCCAAGCTAAAATAGATTTACCTACCCTAGAAAAACAATTACGCACCTTTGCCACTCGTCAGCCAAAAATGTTCAGTGTCAATCAACTGTATCTAGGACGGGGCTTAGATTTACTCTTAGATAGAGCCGAGGCTTGTCGTGATAGTTGGCAGGATGACATTATCGGCGTATCCCACATCTTAACAGCTTTTTCAGAAGATGAACGCATCGGCAAGCGCACCCTACGCACTTTTAATCTCGATGCCCAAGATTTTCAGTTACAAATAAAATCTTTTAAAACCAGCATCGAACAGGCAGAAGAAACTACCCAAGAGCAAGAAAATCAGGAAGGAGAAGAAAAAGAAGGCGCTCCCCTAGAAAAATATGGTAGGGATTTGACCGAACAAGCCAAAGCAGGAAAACTTGACCCCGTCATTGGTAGGGATGATGAAATTAGGCGAGTAATTCAGGTGTTATCCCGTCGTACGAAAAATAATCCTGTGTTGATCGGTGAGCCTGGGGTGGGTAAAACGGCGATCGCCGAGGGTTTAGCCCAAAGAATTGTCAATGGAGATGTACCAGAATCTTTAAAAAATCGTCAACTGATTTCCCTTGATATGGGAAGTCTCATTGCAGGGGCAAAATATAGAGGACAATTTGAGGAGAGGTTGCGATCGGTATTAAAAGAAGTAATCGAATCCGATGGGCAAATCATTCTTTTTATCGATGAAGTGCATACCGTCGTCGGTGCTGGTTCACGGGAAGGGGGTGCCATGGACGCAGGAAACCTTCTTAAACCCATGTTGGCAAGGGGCGAATTAAGGTGTATCGGTGCCACCACCCTAGATGAATATCGTAAGCATATAGAAAAAGATCCCGCCCTAGAGCGTCGTTTTCAACAGGTATATATCAAACAACCCACCGTAGAAGATACTATTTCCATCCTACGGGGTTTAAAAGAGCGTTATGAAGTCCATCACGGGGTTAAAATTACTGATTCAGCACTTGTTGCTGCGGCTACCCTTTCCCACAGATATATCACGGATCGTTTTTTGCCCGACAAAGCCATCGATTTGGTGGATGAAGCCGCCGCAAGGTTGAAAATGGAAATTACCTCCAAACCTTTGGAATTAGAGGCTTTAGATAGACGCATAATGCAGTTACAAATGGAGAAACTGTCTTTAGAAGGAGAAAGTCAACGCTCTGGAATGTTGGTAGTTGGTCGAGGATCAAACGAAAGACTAGAGCGTATTCAAACAGAAATTAATGAGTTACAAGACAAACAAAAAGAATTATCTTCTCAATGGCTGGAAGAAAAGGAATTATTAGACGAAATCAAAGCCTTAAAAACCGAAGAAGAACAGAAACGCCTAGAATTGGACAAGGCAGAAAGAGCCTATGACCATGAAAAAGCGGCTCAAATTAAGTACGGTAAATTAGAAAGTGTGCAGCGCAATTTAGAAGCAAAGGAAGCAAAACTACTGGAAATTCAGTCAGAAGGAACTGGATTACTAAGAGAACAAGTTTCTGAATCAGATATTGCCGAAATCGTTGCTAATTGGACGGGAATTCCCATGAATCGCCTTTTAGAAACCGAGCGTCAAAAGTTACTTGAATTAGAATCCCATCTCCATGAACGAGTTATTGGGCAAGGGGAAGCCGTGGCGATCGTTTCTGCGGCCATCAGAAGGGCAAGAGCTGGAATGAAAGATCCTAGTCGTCCCATCGGTTCATTCCTGTTTATGGGACCCACAGGGGTCGGAAAAACTGAATTAGCAAGGGCGCTGGCTGCCTTTCTCTTTGATTCGGAAGATGCCATGGTCAGAATTGATATGTCGGAATACATGGAAAAACATTCCGTATCTCGGTTGTTAGGAGCGCCCCCAGGGTATGTCGGCTATGAAGAAGGAGGACAACTTTCCGAGGCCATTCGCCGTCGCCCTTATTCTGTGGTGCTACTGGATGAGGTAGAAAAAGCTCACCGTGATGTATTTAACATTCTCTTGCAAGTGTTAGATGATGGCAGAATTACCGACAGTCAAGGGCGATTGGTGGATTTTCGTAACACTATTATCGTGATGACTTCTAATATCGGTAGTGAGTATATTTTGAATTTAGGAGAAAACGATGGCAATTATGAGCAAATGCGCAGTAAAGTTTTAACCTCCTTGCGTAAACATTTTCGCCCCGAATTTTTGAACCGTATCGATGATTTAATTATCTTCCACAGTCTCAAGAAAGAGGAGTTACGCCATATTGTTACTTTACAATTAGCCCGTTTACAAAGTCTTTTGGGTGAGCAACAAATTAAAATTGAATTAACCCCAGAGGCTCAGGACTATATTGTTAATGTGGGTTATGATCCTAATTATGGAGCTCGTCCTCTCAAACGGGCAATTCAAAAGGAATTGGAAAATCCCCTTGCTACTAAAATTCTTGATCTTACTTTCTCTGAAGGGGATACGGTTTTGGTTAAGTATGAGGATGAGGAGTTAGTTTTTGCCAAAGCAGAGTAACTAATAACTAATTATGGCAATGTCACAATGTTAACAATTCCCCCATTGCCTATCTCAAACACTTTTTCAAAAATCCCTAAATAGAGCGAGAGTGATAAGATAATTGTTTGTTGAAAAAAATATAGTTATTAATTTTTTGATTATTCTGATGTTAAAAAGAGTTATTTTAATTTTTTTGTCCTGTCTTTGTTTATGGGCTAGTTATCCTTTAAGTAGTATGGCAGAGATAGATAGCGATCGCTACGATGGTAATATTTTTGTGGTATATGCTGGAAATGGCTCATTAGTACCCCCCCGTCTTACTCTCAAACAATCTTTTGAACGGCAATTACCAGCCATCTTGGTTTATTATTTGGATGACAATAGCGACTCCAAGGAATTTGCTTTTATTGTTTCTCGTTTTCAAGAATTCTATGGACGGGCGGCAAGTATCATCCCTGTCAATGTCGATACTATTCCCATGAAAAAAAGTTATAGCCCCGATGAGGTGGGGTACTACTACGAAGGTGTTATCCCTCAGACAGTAATTTTAGACCAGAATAAAAAAGAGATTTATAACGGCAAAGGTATCATCGAGTTTGAAGAAGTGGACGATGTTTTAAGAGATTTATTTAATCTTTTACCTCGCTCGGAATCTGTGCAACTAAAAAGAAAAACTTTCAATGAGTTTAATAGTGAGTTAGTGCCTGAAGATAGATAACGTCAATATTTCCTGAAAGAGGATGGGGGTTGAACATATGATATTGAACCCCCGCGGTGCATACTATAATTTAGATTTGATATTAAGCAAGTATAAACGTTGTAGGAATGAAAGCAAACGAAACAAAAATAATTCAATTTTTAGAGCAGTATAAAACTCAGTTTGTTATCCCCGTTTATCAACGAAATTATGATTGGTCTATTCCTCAATGTGAGCAACTTTTAAATGACATCCTAGACATAGGAAATAATGATAATATTAATACCCATTTTATTGGGGGAATTGTTTTTATTCATGATGATTTACATACTGTTGCTACTGTCAGAGAGTTAACTATAATTGATGGGCAACAACGTTTAACGACTATTACTTTAGTTTATTTAGCTATTTATCATTTAGCGAAAAAGTTAGGTATTGAAGAAACTGCAAATGAGATTCTTAATACTTACATTGTTAATCAATATGTTAAACAAGATGAACAAAAAGTAAAGTTAAAATTAACTTCAGATAATGACGGAGCTTTAAAATATTTGATTCGGGGCGATCGCACAGAAGAAATTACAAGTTATTCTAAAATAATTGACAACTTTAACTACTTTGAAAAAAATATTATTGAAGATAATTATAAAGTAGTTTTAAAAGGTTTAGAGAAACTAATATTTGTAGAAATATCTTTGGAAAGGGGAAAAGATGATCCTCAAAGAATCTTTGAAAGCCTCAATTCTACAGGATTAGATTTGTCTCAAGCTGATTTAATTAGAAATTATATTTTAATGGATTTAAACCTTGATGAGCAACAAAGAGTTTATCAGGATTATTGGCTAATTATTGAAAACTTAGCTAGGGATGAGGTAAAAAATATTAGTAAAGTATCTGATTTTATTCGAGATTATTTAACCTTAATCCATAAAAATATTTCCAATAAGTCAAAAGTTTATGAGGAATTTAAAAATAAATATCCAGATAAAGTTAATTTAGAAGAAGTTTTAAAAACCATCAAAAGGTTTGCTAAATACTATAATAAATTAATCAACCCTAAAAATGAAAAAGATACAGACATCAGAAAAGACTTAGAGTATATA
This sequence comes from Cyanobacterium stanieri LEGE 03274, assembly GCF_015207825.1. Lineage (NCBI taxonomy): Bacteria > Bacillati > Cyanobacteriota > Cyanophyceae > Chroococcales > Geminocystaceae > Cyanobacterium > Cyanobacterium stanieri. The sequence goes on along the minus strand of NZ_JADEWC010000005.1, from coordinate 95,572 downwards.
AATCGCCTTGAAATAAATGTAGCTTATCCTTTTCTAATGCAGGTTTATTTTGATTTTGAAGAAACAATAATAGACAAACATACTTTTATTCAGATTCTTCTTGTGGTTCAATCTTTTGTGTGGAGAAGATTTATCATCGGCTTAAGTACCAATAGCTTAAATAAAATTTTTATGAATTTGTATGAAAAAATAGATACAAATAATTATTTATTTTCTCTACAAAAAGCCCTATTACAAAAAAAAGGAAGTCAAAGATTTCCCAACAACAAAGAGGTTTTAGACGCTCTCAAATTTAAAGATGTTTATAATATAAAATCTAAAAATAGGACTTATTTATTAGAAAAATTAGAATATTACCAAAACTTTGAACCCGTAATATTAGATAATAAAATTACTATAGAACATATTTTTCCTCAAAATCCAGATCCACAATGGTTAAAAGATTTAGGTAAAGAGGAATTTGATGATATTAAAAATAATTATTTACATACATTAGCAAATTTAACCTTATCTGGGGTAAATGCTCAGTTAAAAAATAAGTCTTTTCTTGAAAAAAGAGACTTAAAAGACTATGGATATAAACACAGCAATTTAAACCTTAATAAGTATTTAGAGGATCTTGATAAATGGGATAAAAGTGAGATTCAGAAACGTTTTAATGATTTGGCTAAAAACTTTTTAAAAATCTGGTGTTATCCTGATATTGATATTAACGATAAAGAAACAGAGGAAGTTAATATTTTTGATGCCGATGAGCCAAAGGGTAAAAAACTTGAGTATGCAATTTTTTGTGATGAGAAATTACAAATTAAAGAAGTAGCTAAACTATATGCAGAAGTATTTAAAAAATTATTTGAGCAAAATTCAGAAATATTTTTTAATTCCGATTTAGGGCAAAAAATTATTTTAAAAGATGAAAAAAACAAAAATAGTTTAAGGCAAAGTGTACCTATTAGCAATAATTTTTATATAGAGGGAAATTTAGATAGTAATAGTAAATTTGAAAAAATTAAATATGCTCTAAAATTATTTGATTTAGAAGAAGAATTAATTATTAAATATGCCAAGTAATCTGTAGGGTGGGGCAATACCCACCTTTTTTGATCTATATATTAAGATTAATTAGCTACATCATTGAGATTGAATAAGAAAGGAACACTATTTTTAGAGTCTCCACCCATAACCAATACTTTAGGCATCTGAGAACCACCGTTGCGCCATGCTTCGATCGCCTCTTTTTGTAACACTAGGTCGCCTCCTTGTGCCTTAAGGGTTTCAGCTAATAACCTTTGAGCTTCGGCTCTACCTTTAGCACGGTTGATGTCGGCTTGGGCTTCTTGTTCGGCTTCTTTGGCAATATAAACAGCCCTTTGAGAACGTTGTTCAGCGATTTGTTTATCTTCCACCGCCTTAGCAAACTCGGGAGAAAAAGCAAGATCAACTACACTGGTATCCAAAACAATGATACCGTATTTATCCAGACGAGAATTAAGGGCATTATCAAAATCCTCCTTTAACTCACTTCGCTTGGTGATTGCTTCTTCCACGGTGCGCTTAGCCGCCGCAATTTTAAAAGATTCTTGGGTTTGAGGAGCAATAATTTTAGCTACAATATTTTGTAGAGTTCCCTGAGTTCTTCTAATTTCCACTACTTTAACAGGATCAAGACGGAAGTTAATGGCAAAACTAGCCGATAAATCTTGTAAATCTTTGGTAGAACTTTGGGCAGGTACTTCAAATTTTTGTACCGTGACATCATAAACATCCACCGCTGAGATAACGGGAGGTTTAAAGTGGATACCCTCTAACAATGGTTGATCTTGGGCTTTACCAAGGATGCTTAAAACTCCTGTTTGCCCAGGGTTAATGATGACGAAAGAATTAAGTCCAATAAATACAATAAAAGCGGTTACTATAGCTGCTATTAGTGAAGATATATTGGTTGTTTGACGATTCAAAACTCGTTTACTCCTATTATTTCTAATCTATATTTTTCATTGTATAGCACTAGCCATGGAAGTCTGAGTTTTCTTAATTAGCTAATGGGGGGGTATCGCTACTTTCTAAAAATTAAGTTTTGTAAAAAAAACTAAACCTTACAGTTAACTAGAGACTTTATGCTGATATTAGTGAGCAAAAATGAGCATAAATAATGGTTAGGAATACACAGGAAAAAGAAACTCTGAAATTAGAGGGCATGGGGTGCGCCGCCTGTGCTGGGAAAATTGAAAATTCTATTAATAAGGTGGTAGGGGTAGAGGAATGTATGGTAAATTTTGCCATTGCGGAAGCGACGGTTAAATATAACCCTCAACAAACCACCGTGAAAAATATTATCAAAGCGGTGCAAGATGCAGGTTATCAAGCGTTTGCCTTGCCCCCCGAAGGCATAAATCCAGAACAAGAGGCGATCGCCCATAAACGTCACGAAAAGATACTATTAAATAGATTAATTATCGGGATAATTCTCAGCGTTTTGCTGATGATTTCATCCTTACCCATGATGACAGGGTTAGAAATACCATTTATCCCCATGTGGTTTCAAAGCCCCTTATTACAGTTAGTTTTAGCCACTCCCGTGTTATTCCTGTGTGGACAATCCTTTTGGCAAGGGGCGATCGCCTCTATCCGCCACGGTAGCGCCACCATGGACACCCTTGTATCCCTTGGTACAGGTGCCGCCTATTTTTATTCCCTCTTCATCACCTTCTTTCCAGAAATAATCGAAAGAGAAGGAATCCATGCCATGGTTTACTACGAAACCGCCGCCGTCATTATCACCCTATTATTACTCGGCAGACTGCTCGAACATCGAGCCAAAAGACAAACATCCGAAGCCATTACCCAACTATTGCAACTGGGAGCAAAAACCGCTCGGGTAATCAAAGACGGAAAAGAGCAAGACATTCCCATCGAGGACGTACAACTAAACGATATTATCCTCGTACGTCCGGGAGAAAAAATCCCCGTAGATGGCATCATCACCCAAGGAGAATCCTCCATCGATGAAAGCATGGTGACAGGGGAATCCGAACCCGTACGCCGTAACGTAGGGCAAGAAGTCATCGGCGCCACCATCAACAAAACAGGTAGTTTTCAATTCCAAGCTACAAGGGTGGGCAAAGACACCGTTTTAGCTCAAATTGTCGAACTGGTAAAACAAGCCCAAGGCAGTAAAGCACCCATCCAAAAATTAGCTGATCAAATTACCTCATGGTTTGTGCCAGTGGTGATTGTCATTGCCATGGTTACCTTTCTAGCATGGTGGTTGATAGGAGGTAACTTCACCTTTGCCCTCATCGCCTCGGTTACTGTATTAATTATCGCTTGTCCCTGCGCCCTTGGTTTAGCCACTCCCACATCTATCATGGTTGGCACAGGATTGGGAGCAAAACAGGGTATCTTGATTAAGGATGCAGGTAGTTTGGAGTTAGCCCACCGTATCAAAACCATTGTCCTTGATAAAACAGGTACTTTAACCGAAGGAAAGCCCGTTGTCACCGATTTTATCACCCTCAAGGGTAGTGCTTTTGAACAAAATATATTGCGTTTGGTGGCAACCCTCGAAAAAAATTCGGAACATCCTTTGGCAGAAGCCATCGTCGCATATGCCAAAAAACAAGAAATTAGTCTTGATGATGGGGTGACTGATTTTGAAGCGGTGTCAGGATGCGGAGTGCAAGGTTTTATTGATGGTCATTTTGTGCAAGTGGGTACGCAAAAATGGTTTGAGAAGTTGGGCATTGATACCGTGAAGTTAGAAAATATTATCCCTGAGGAAGTATTTACGAAAACCAATGCTTGGATAGTGGTTGATCAAGAAATTGAAGGGTTAATGGCGCTCTCTGATGCCCTGAAAGAAAGTTCTCGGGAGGCGGTGCAACAACTACAAAGGCAGGGTTTGGAGGTGATTATGTTGACGGGGGACAATCAACGCACCGCAGAAAACATTGCCTCAGAGGTGGGTATTCGTCGTTTCTTTGCCCAAGTGCGTCCTGAGGAAAAAACTGACAAAATTCGGGAAATACAGCAAAATACAGGGCATCTGGTGGCGATGGTGGGGGATGGCATCAATGATGCTCCTGCCCTAGCTCAAGCAGATGTAGGCTTTGCCATTGGTACGGGAACAGATGTGGCGATCGCCTCTAGCGATATAACTTTAATCTCAGGAGATCTAAAAACCATTGTAAAGGCGATCGCCCTTAGTCGAGCAACTATGAATAACATCAAACAAAATCTCTTTTTTGCCTACATCTATAACGTGATTGGGATTCCCGTAGCCGCAGGGGTATTTTATCCCTTCTTCGGACTACTTTTAAACCCCATCATCGCAGGGGCTGCCATGGCATTTAGTTCAGTTTCTGTAGTCACAAACGCCCTCAGACTCCGTAAAACCAAAGTTTTTAGTTAAATAAATAACTTGAGTTTGAGATAACCTTCTAAGGTTAACACGGGAGATAATTGACAATGAACAATTATCCTTTACTAGATAAATGATCACTCCCCATCTCCCTTAGCCCTTATCAATTTAATACTTACAACCTGTAAACCAAAAACCAACCATACTTTTAACTATAGTCATCAACGGAGATTACTTAAAAGCGAGAAATAGCAAAATTTACTATCATCTAAGAGTTTGATAAATGGTCAATTTTTATTATTGAGATTTTTGTTAATTTCAGATAAAAAACTGAGATTGAAGATCTCTTAATTGTCCATTGTCCATTGTTCATTGTCAATTATTTAGTGTTTCCCGTGAAAACGAATACCAAGGAAAATATCATAAAGGAAACTGCCAAAATTCTTCCCATTCATCAAATCCAAAGATTGATCACAACCTTTTGCATCTAAAATAGGTTTCGCCGCATAATAAGCAGATTGATATTTATACCAAGGAATAGAAGGCCAAAGATGATGAATTAAATGATAATTCTGCCCTAAAATCAAAATATTTAATATCTTGCCAGGATACACCCTTGCATTTTTCCATCGATTGGTTTCCTTAAAAGGGCGATGAGGTAAATAATCAAAAAATAACCCCAATGCAATACCTACCACCAAAGCAGGTACAAACCAAAAATTCATCACATAGCCAATAAAACCATAGTGAATTCCGAGGAAAACAATAGTAAATAAAAATAAACGACTTAAAAACCACTCCAGAAGCTCATATTTACGCCATAATCTGCGTTTGAAGAAAAATATCTCATGGTAGAAAAACCTAGCGGCAATCATCCACAAAGGTCCCCCTGTGGAAACAAAATGATCAGGATCATTCTCAGGATCATTAACATTAGCATGGTGTTGTAAATGTACCCTTGTAAACACAGGAAAAGCAAAGCCCAACATCAAAGCGCTGCCATGACCCAAAATTGCATTTATAATACGATTGCGGTGTCCACTATTGTGGGAAGCATCATGAATTACCGTGCCTGAGAGATGCAACGCTAAAACGTTGGCACAAAAACAAACCCAACCAGGTAATCCCCATAAAAAATAACCACAAGTGGAGAGAGTAATTAATAATATTGCGCTGATGAACATGATGACATTAGGATTAAGGCCATCGGGAGCTTTTAAATATTCTTTTGGTATTGTTGTTCTCAATACAGATGCGGACGACTGCATTGCTATTGTTTTCTCCTTCCTTTAGTAATTTATTTTCTTGTGGTAGTTTACAATATTTTTGCCTATTCCGTAAAGTTTTGTAAATTAATCTCAGTCAATCGTCTATGGACGGGAAATAACATTGTGCCTTATAATGTAAGATGCTGTTTTTTTTACTAAGGATTATCAGGAGGAAAAATTGAGTAAGCATACTTTAAACGGAACTAGACGTAAACAAAAAAGAACTTCAGGTTTTCGCGCCCGTATGAGAACCAAAGATGGACGCAAAGTGATTCAGGCTCGTCGTCGTAAAGGCAGACAAAGATTAGCTGTATAAGAAAATAATTGATTTTTTTTTCATTCGTCCAATCCATTTATCCTCTAAATTCAAGTGGGATTACCGTCACGACATCGACTTACAAAGCGGTCGGATTTTCAAACTGTTTACCAGCAGGGTATTCGCCGCTATAGTCGTCATCTAATTATTAGAGCCTTGCCCATTGTTTCAGACTCTTTAGTATGTCCCGTTTCTACAAAGCTGGGAATTTCTATTAGTCGTAAAGTTAGTAAAAAAGCCGTTGTGCGTAACCGTATTAAAAGACAGATAAAATCTGCCTTCAGGTCTTTACTTCCCGATGTTTCCTATAACTGGCTAATCGTGATTACCGTTAAATCTGATGCCAGGGAATGCAATTATGAGCATTTTTTGAGAGAATTAAAAGAGTTACTAATTAAAACAGATATTATTTATGGGAATTAAAGAAGAAGTTTATTATGAAGGTGGTCCTCATATTGGAGATTTGATCTTTAATGTGTTACTTGCTTTTACCGTAATTTGTTTACCTTTGACAGTGGGGGCTATTGCTCGAGCTATTTGGTTGCGTTATCGTATTACTGATCGTCGAATCTCTGTAACTGGGGGATGGCAAGGGCGCGATCGCACCGATATTATTTATTCTGAAGTGATCAAAGTGGCAAAAATCCCTAGGGGTTTAGGTTTTTGGGGTGATATTGTCGTGACTCTTAAAGATAGAAGTCGTTTAGAATTAAGAGCTATGCCCAATTTCAGAGATGTTTCTGATTATATCGCTCAGAAAGCCGCCGATAAAACTGGTAGATCCGTAGAGGCGATCGCACCTTAAATAATTAAGAATGAGCAATTGACATTCAAGTATTTACTCAATCACAATAACCATAAAGATAATTAAACATTCTTTAATCATTGTCCATTGTCAATTGTCCATTGTCAATTATCCACCGCACACTGTAAATTATTAGCATATAGTAAGGAAATAAAATAAAAATGGATTTTGGTATAGGTTTTATATCAACAAACATCATGTTGCCAATCCTAGATTTTTTCTATGGAATTGTGCCAAGCTATGGTTTTGGAATTATTGCCCTCACCCTTGTGGTGCGTTTCGCTGTATATCCCCTCAGTGCCGGGCAAATCCGCAACATGAGAAAAATGCGCATCACCCAACCCCTGATGAAGCAAAAACAAGACGAAATTAGAAAAAAATATAAAGACAATCCCCAAAAACAACAAGAAGAAATGGGGAAAATTATGCAAGAATTTGGTAATCCCCTCGCAGGATGTTTACCCCTTCTATTGCAAATGCCTATCCTTTTTGCCCTGTTTGCAACCCTCAGAGGATCACCATTTGCCAACATAAATTATAATGTTGATGTGCAAGTTTTTCCTCAAGAACAAGTAGAACGCATCGTACCTCAACCCTACAGCACCAAAACTCAAAACGTTTTTGTCAGTGATGGAGTACATAACAAAATTGCCGCTATTCTTCCTACGGGTAATAAACTGGTAGTGGGTGAAACAGAAAAAATTGAATTTCAAACCCCCGAAGGTAAATCCCTCCAAGAATTAATTGCTCAATATCCTAACGATGAAGACATATTACCCCGTTGGGAAATAACTAAAGGACAAGAAAGAATTTCCATAGACGAAAATGGAAACATTACCGCCCTCGCCACAGGAGATGCCACCATTCAGGTAACTTTACCCGGTATCGCTGCTGACAAGGGCTTTTTATTCATTGAAGCCTTAGGACGCATTGGGGTGACTGGGGAAAATGGTAAAATCCATTGGGATATTCTAGGTATGATTATCTTTTTTGGAGTTAGTATTTACCTTAACCAAGAATTATCAGGGGCAGCCCAACCCAACACAGGTAATGATCAACAAAAAAGCATTAACAAAATCACCCCTGTTATCTTTTCAGGAATGTTTTTATTTTTCCCCCTTCCTGCCGGGGTGTTAATGTACATTGTCTTGGCTAACGTTTTTCAAACCATCCAAACTTTGATTTTAATGCGCGAACCTTTGCCCGAGAATATCCAAAAAATTCTTGATGATCAAATCAAAGCAAACAAAGGCAGGGAAGCAATTCCATTTGAGAAAAAAAGTAAAAAGAAAGAAAAAACTTCAGGTTAAATTAGATTACATATAGATTATGGATGAACAAGTCCAACGGGGCAAACAGTGGTTAGAAACTCTACTCAAATTAATGAACATTCCTGCGGATGTACAAACGGGTAGGGTGGAAGAAAATGGACAACAAGGCATTTCCTGTTGGTTAACCATTGATGAGACTAATTTAGATCAAAATCAGATTAATGCTTTAATCGGTAAGAAAGGTGACACCATCGATGCCATTCAATATTTAGCTAATTCTTTGTTAAATATCGGCTTGGGTGATAATTCCCCTTGCTTTTTTACCGTGGAGTTGAATGGTTATCGCATTCGTCGTCAAGCGGAATTAATGGCGATCGCCCAAAGTGCGGCCGCTAAAGTTAGAGAAACAGGCACACCAGAGGAAATTAAATATTTATCCTCCGTAGAAAGACGGCAAATTCACAGTATCCTTGAATCTTCCGAAGATTTAACCACCGAAAGCCAGGGTAACGAACCCGAACGACGATTAATTGTTAAATTACGTTAATTTAGATGAAGACGGGCTTTTGCCCGTTTTTTTCTATTCAAAAATAAAGGTTTTTAAAGGGCGGACATTTTTAATGGTTTCAAAATCCCGATCATTATGGATTAAAACTAGGTCATAATTTAAAGCTAATTGGGCAATACAGCAATCAATAACACTTCTTACAGTAAATCCTTTTCTCCTTAATTCGTAAAAGATACGAGCTGAATTTATAAAATTATCAGGAGTTGCTAAAATATAATCTTGGTGACTCAAATATAACTTTAAAAGTTGCCATTCTTTTTCATTCTTAGCTCCCTGTAACAATTCCATCTGTGTAAAGTTGGTTAAGAAAATTGCCTCATCTTTAATATGACCTTCTAACTTGGTTCTTAATAGATTACTTTTATCTCTAAAAATATTGATCAAAATAGAAGTATCAATTAAATACATTTTTTATCTAAATTCTTTATAGTTATAGTCCTCTGCAAAATCAATTTTTCCGCTCAGATCTAGTAAATTTAACTTTTTTTTATTCTTAATCAATTCCTGTAACGCTAGATTTACTAACTCTTTTTTAGTTCTAACACTGGTCAAGCTAAACGCTTCCTCTACTAATTTATCATCGAGATCAATGTTTGTTCTCATAACAAAAAACATAATGTGTAATTTTTTGTATATTATACACTTAACAAGGGGTTATGGTCTATTTTTGAAGATGTCTAAAGAATTAACCCAAATCTGCTAAATTAATGATTGATGAATCAATGACGGTTAAAAGGATGGAAAGAATATACATTCCCCAATTGCTAAAAATGCCTCAGCAAATGGATAAATTTACCTTTAAAGAAAATATAAAAGGTTTTAAAACCCTAACTCCCATCAAAGGTAGTTTAGCAGTCTATCATCGAGGGGGATTTTTAGAAATAGAATTAACCGCTGATACTATTTTGACTCTAAAGTGCGATCGCTGCTTAAAAACCTTTAATCATCGTTTAGAAGTCGATACATCAGAAATTATCTGGCTCAGCGATCAATTTGAAGATCCCAATAATTTACCCCTAGAAAGAGAAATCTCAGGGGACGACTTATGCGAAAGTTTACCCCCCGACGGTTATTTTGAAGTACAAGAGTGGGTTTATGAACAACTATCCCTAGCCTTACCCCTAAGGCAATTGTGCCATAATGAAGACTGTGAACCACCCACCATAGATGACTCAGCAACCATCGCTGATAGCCGTTGGGCTGCCCTTACCGCCCTCAAATCATTAAGCGATTAACCCTGAAAATCCCCAATCAAAATAAACCCTATCTCCCTAACCCCTTGGCAATATAAAACCAACCCTTGCCTATAATAGAAATAACGATCTAATAAACGAATTAAGCCTTAGTCAAAGAAATCGAAATGCTAAATAATAACTCCCGTAAAAGAAATCAAATCCTTACCCTAATCATTAGTAGTCTTTTGTGGGGACAAACCCTGATCACAGGCACTGGGGTTGCCGTTGCTCAAAACAGAGAAGAAAACCAACAATTTAGCTATAGTCAATTATTGAGCAAAATTGATACGGGGGAAGTAGAAAGAATTCAAATAGATCCAGAAACCAATGTAGCAAGAGTATTTTTAGTGGGAGGAGAAGAAAATAACCCTGAAATTGTTTATTTATTCAACGATAATCGAGAATTAATTAGTCTTATCCGAGATAAAGAAATAGATTTTTCTGTCCAGTCTTCAGGGGCTTCGGCTTCGGCGGTGATTAGCAGTGTACAGTTAGCATTGTTGTTATTTTTGATCATTGGTTTATTCATCTTAATTCGTAAATCAGCTAATTCGGCCGCAGGGGCAATGAACTTTGGAAAATCTAAGGCAAAATTTCAAATGGAATCCCAAACAGGAGTGGAATTTAGGGACGTGGCTGGGGTAGAAGAAGCCAAGGAAGAATTACAAGAAGTAGTAACCTTCCTGAAAACCCCCGATAAATTTACAGCGATTGGGGCAAGAATTCCTCGGGGTTTATTATTAGTAGGCCCCCCCGGTACAGGTAAAACCTTGTTGGCAAAGGCGATCGCAGGGGAAGCCGAAGTACCTTTTTTTAGTATTTCAGGCTCAGAATTTGTGGAAATGTTTGTAGGGGTTGGAGCTTCGAGGGTTAGAGATTTATTCCGTAAAGCCAAGGAAAATGCACCTTGTTTAGTGTTTATCGATGAAATTGATGCGGTGGGCAGACAGCGAGGCAGTGGCATTGGTGGGGGTAACGATGAGCGGGAACAAACCCTTAATCAATTGTTGACGGAAATGGACGGTTTTGAGGGCAATTCAGGAATTATTGTAATTGCGGCCACCAACCGCCCCGATGTCCTTGATAGTGCTTTGTTACGCCCAGGGCGTTTTGATCGTCAGGTAATTGTTGATTATCCCGATTTAGAAGGACGTTTGGGTATTTTAGATGTCCATGGGGCTAATAAAAAAATTGATACTCAAGTGGATTTAAAGGCGATCGCCCAGCGCACCCCCGGATTTTCTGGTGCAGATCTTGCCAATCTACTCAACGAAGCAGCCATCCTAACCGCCCGTAAACGTAAAGACGCCATCACCATGGCAGAAATTGATCAAGCCATAGACAGGGTAATTGCAGGGATGGAAGGCACTCCCCTAGTAGATAGTAAAAGTAAACGACTCATCGCCTACCATGAAGTAGGTCATGCCGTGGTTGCCACCCTTACCCCAGGTCATGATCCCGTAGAAAAAATTACCCTCATTCCCCGTGGACAAGCCAGAGGCTTAACTTGGTTTACCCCCGATGAAGAACAGGGCTTAATATCCCGAAATCAATTATTTGCCCGTATTACAGGATTATTAGGGGGTAGAGCCGCCGAAGAAATGATTTTTGGAGAAGATGAAGTAACCACGGGAGCGAGTAATGATATTGAGCGTGTCACCAGTTTAGCCCGTCAAATTGTCACTAAATTCGGTATGTCAGATTTAGGCCCGATCGCCCTTGAAGGAGACGAACAACCCGTTTTCCTAGGCAATGATTCCATGAGTCGTACGGAATATTCTCAGGACATAGCCCAAAAAATTGATTTACAAATTAGAGCCATTATTAATCAGTGTCACGAAAACGCCAAGACCATTATTAACGAATATCGACCCGTCATTGATTCTTTAGTTGATTTATTAATTGAAAATGAAACCCTTGATCGTCATACCTTTGAAAAGGCTTTAGGGGTAAATGTAGAATAATCTCAATACCTAATTCGGGGAATATGGGTTAGATTTGAGATCAATAACAAACATTTTAATAATATCTAACCCCATAATGAAAGCTCTTTTAATTTATCCCATTTTTCCGCCAACCTTTTGGTCCTATGAAAAAATCCTCGAATTAGTTAACCGTAAGGTATTATTGCCTCCTTTGGGCTTAATTACCGTAGCGGGTATCTTACCCCAAGAATGGGAATTTAAGCTGGTAGATCGCAATATTAGAGCGGTTACGGAAGAAGAATGGGCATGGGCTGATGTGGTGATTATGTCAGCCATGATCGTCCAAAAAGATGACCTAATCGAGCAAATTAAGGAAGCGAAAAAAAGAAATAAATTAGTAGCTGTGGGTGGCCCTTATCCTACCTCTGTACCCCATGAATTAGAAGAAGCAGGGGCAGACTTTTTTGTTTTGGATGAAGGGGAAATCACTTTGCCCATGTTTGTCGAGGCCATCGAGAGGGGAGACACTGCAGGTGTTTTCCGCACCACAGAAAAACCCGATGTTACCGTTACTCCTATTCCCCGTTTTGATTTATTGGAATTAGATGCCTATGATTCCATGTCGGTACAATTTTCGAGGGGTTGCCCTTTCCAATGCGAATTTTGTGACATTATTGTTTTATATGGTCGTAAACCACGGACAAAAACCCCTGAACAGTTGTTACAAGAGTTAGATTATCTCTATGAGTTGGGTTGGCGTCGTAGTGTGTTTATGGTGGATGATAATTTTATCGGTAATAAGCGTAATGTGAAATTGTTATTAAAAGCCCTCAAGGAATGGCAACAGGAGCATCAATATCCTTTCCGTTTTAATACCGAGGCTTCCGTGGATTTAGCCGATGATCCTGAGTTGATGGAATTGATGGTAGATTGTTATTTTGATGCGGTATTTTTGGGCATTGAAACCCCTGACGAGGAAAGTTTGGCCATGACCAAGAAGTTTCAAAATACCCGTAGTTCTCTAGCTGAGGCGGTGGATAAAATTATCCGTACGGGATTACGCCCCATGGCTGGTTTTATTATCGGTTTTGATGGCGAGGAAAAGGGTGCGGGCGATCGCATCGTAAGATTTGCAGAACAAGTAGGAATTCCTACCACCACCTTTGCCATGTTACAAGCTCTCCCCAATACTGCATTATGGCACCGTTTAGAAAAAGAAGGTCGTTTGAATACAGGGAAATATGGTAACATCAACCAAACTACCCTGATGAATTTTGTACCCACTCGCCCCGTAGAAGACATCGCCAATGAATATGTAGATGCTTTTTGGCGACTTTATGATCCCCATGCCTACTTAGATCGAACCTATCGTTGTTTCCTCAAATTAGGAGCACCTAAAGCCCATCCCCCAGCAAAATTACCCACTTGGGTAGATTTAAAAGCCCTGGGTATTGTATTATGGCGACAAGGTATTAAAAGGGATACTCGCTGGAAATTTTGGCATCATCTCTTTAGTGTTATCAAAAATAACCCCGGTGTTTGGGAACACTATTTAACTCTGTGCGCCCACAATGAACATTTTTTGGAGTATCGAGAAATCGTCAAAAATGATATTAATGCTCAATTACAAGAATATTTAAATAATTATCGTTCTCCTGATGATGTTGTGGGCGATGAAAAACAATTAGTGGCTTAACATAATTTATCTTTGCACTAAAGAAAATTTCTAGGGTGCGCCCTAGAATTGGTATTTATATCGAGTTTGGATAATTCGTTATCAATAGATTGTATCTTCGTAACCCCACCGTGTAATTCATTACACGGCTAACGGTGGTTCGTTCAATAAATTGAACTGATTGATATTACTAATTGGTAAGTGATCAAGTGGACTTGATATTAAGAAGATGTTTTATTCTTCTCCTTTGTTTGCCTTAATTCACCTACTTTTTTATTAGACCTTAAATATTGTTTGGGCGCACCCTATTTTTTATTAGATAAAATCTTTTATTTTTCATGTTTTTAGAGCAGTTAAATCTTCAACATTTTAGAAATTATATTCAAGAAGAAATAAAATTTACTAATAACAAAATTATTTTATTGGGGGATAATGCTCAAGGAAAATCTAATATTCTTGAATCCGTTGAACTCCTTTCAACCCTTAAAAGTCATCGCAGTACCAAAGACCTAGAATTAGTTTATAAAGATCGTTTTTTTGGGCAAATAAAAGCAACAGTTCAAACTAAGTATGCAGATTATGATTTAAGTATTACTATTCCCACTAAAGGTAAAAAAGAACTAAAAATAAATCAAGAAAAAGTTAAGCGAAATTTTGATTTCTTAGGTTTGATAAATACCGTACTTTTTTCCAGTCTCGATATAGACTTAGTTCGGGGAGCTCCAGAATATAGAAGAAATTGGGTTGATAATTTATTAATTCAACTAGAGCCTATTTATTATCAATTAATTAAAAATTATTATCATATTTTAAAACAAAGAAATGCCCTACTCAAACAAATTAAAAAAATGGGTATTAACACCGCCGAACATTTACAACAAGATTTAAGGGCGATCGAGCTAGAATTGTGGGATAAAAAACTAGCCGAAGCAGGATCAAGAATTAGCAGAAGAAGGGCAAGAGTTTTAAATAAAATAGAACCTTTAGCCAAATTTTGGCATAATCAAATTAGTAATAAAACCGAAAAATTAATTATTAGATATGCCCCCAATATTTATAGTGAAAATGATAGTCCTGAAAGTGTACAAAACGCTATAAAAGCGGAAATAGAACAAAAAAAAACCGCTGAAATTAACTTAGGAAATACCCTAGTAGGACCTCATCGAGATGAAATAGAGTTTATAATAAATAGTGATATAGCTAGAAATTATGGATCTCAAGGACAGCAAAGAACTTTGGTTTTAGCCCTTAAGTTAGCCGAATTACAATTAATAGAACAAATAGTTGGTGAACCACCCTTGTTGCTTTTAGACGATGTCATGGCGGAATTAGATTTAAACCGACAAAGACAATTATTAGATTCCCTGGGCGATCGTTTTCAAACTATAATAACAACAACACACTTAAATTATTTTGAAACTAATTTATTAAATCAAGCTCAAATTATTAAAGTTCAGGGGGGAAAACTATATTTTTAGCTCAAAGCGTAAAGATCACAAACTAATCTTTTTCTCCTATCGCACAAAGTCAAATAGTTAAATTTTGACAAACAAGAGTAATTCAAATAAAAATAATAGTTTAGCTCTAATTATCATTAATGGCTGAATATAATCCAAAAAATTTTTTAATTCTAGCAGTGGATGATAACTCGATAAATCGTATCATGCTAGAAAAAATACTCACTAAAGCTGGGTATCAAATTAAGGTACTTGGAGATAGTGAAGAATTTTTAAATTTAATTAATAACATTAAGCCAGATTTGATGTTGCTAGACTTGATGATGCCCAAAATTGACGGTTTAGAATTATGTCGATTAATAAAAGCAAAAAAGCACTATCAAGAAATTCCCATCATCTTTTTAACCGCCAGTGACGCCAAAGAAAACGTTATTGAAGCCTTTCGCTCAGGGGCAGTAGATTACGTTACCAAACCTTTCAATAATGAAGAATTGTTAGCCAGAATACAAACCCATATCGAACTTAAGTTTACAAGGGATCAACTTAAAAAAGCCCTCGTAGATTTAGAAAAATTAGCCACCACCGATGAATTAACCCAAATATCCAACCGTCGTCACTTCCTCAATCTCGCCAATCGAGAATTCAATCGAGCCAAAAGACAAAACATCTTTTTCTCCATGATTATCCTTGACATAGATTATTTTAAAAATATTAATGATAGTTATGGTCATCCCGTCGGTGATATTGCCATTAAGTTAGTGGCCCAAAAATGTCAACAGTCTATTCGAGGGGAAGATTTATGCGCCCGTTGGGGTGGGGAAGAATTTATTGTGGTAGTTTATGACGCCCTTATTGATGAAGCGAAGCACGTGGCGAATCGAATTCGGGAAAAAATAGCCGAGATAGCTTTACCCATAGATGATGAACAATTTAAAATAACGGTTAGTGTGGGCATTGCTCAATATCAAGATACCGATCAAAATATAGATCAAATTGTCTCAAGGGCTGATAGAGCATTATATCGAGCGAAAAACCATGGCAGGAATAGAATAGTTTTAGAAAATGAGTTGTTAGATGTTTCTGCAGATATTTAGAATTTTTTTCTCTCAATCATACTCAGAAACCTTTATAATTAGAGGTATTTGTTTGATAACTGAATTAATTTTTTGATTATGACCGCTAATTCTAACCCCCCTCAAGGGCAAAACACCAATGACTTCTCTATGGATGATTTCGCTAAAGCCTTAGAGCAGGAGCAATATGATTATCATTTTAATAAAGGAGAAGTGGTAAAAGGGAAAGTCTTTCAGCACGACTCTAGTGGTGTTTATGTGGATATTGGCGGTAAATCTCCTGGTTTTGTGCCTTTAAGTGAAGCTGCGTGGCAATCCTTTCATGATGTCAGTGAGGTTTTACCCTTGGATGGAGAGTTTGAATTTCTAATCATTAAAGAGCAGGATTCTGAGGGGCAAGTTAAGTTATCTCGTCGTCAATTATACATCGATCAGGCTTGGGATAATTTAACAGAAATTGAAGAAAAGGGTAAATTAGTGCAAATGTTGGTGACGGGGGTGAATCGTGGTGGTGTCACTGGGCAAATTGATGGTTTACGGGCTTTTATTCCGAAATCTCATTTGATTGAGAAGGAAAGTTTAGATGATTTGTTAAATCAAACTATTCCCGCTAATATTTTACAGTTGGATAGGGGACAAAATAAGATTGTTTTAAGTCAAAGAAATATTGCTAAATCCTCTGCCATGGCTCAGTTACAAGAAAATCAGGTAGTACAAGGCAAGGTAGTTAAACTTCAGCCTTACGGGGTTTTTGTGGATTTTGGTGGTGTGGCTGGATTGTTGCACGTCAAACAAATTAGTGCGGGGCATATTGATTCTATTAATCATGTGTTTAAGGTGGGGGAAGATATTAAGGTGGTGGTAATGGAAATTGACACAGTAAAGAATCGTATTTCTCTTTCTACGAAGGTTTTAGAGACTTATCCTGGAGAATTTTTGGAGAAAAGAGAAGCTGTGATGGAAAATGCGGAGGAAAGATGGGCCAATCATAGTGCTAAAAAAGAGGAAAACTAAATTAATTGTCGTGATTTTAATTTAATTGCAAAGTATTGCAACAAAAAAGGTTGTTTTTCTTCCGTTGCGTTTAAAATGAAGACTTTGAAAACCGTTTTAAATATTTTAGGAAAAGTATTAAATGTTTCAATTTACTTCTATCATTGCCACTGCAATCCCTACTACCATTGAATGGAGTCCTAATGTTGCTTTTACCATGATTGTTTGCAATATCGTTGCGATCGCCATTGGTAAATTTACCATTAAATATCCTAGCGAAGGGCCTCAACTCCCCTCCCCTGCTCTTTTTGGGGGAATGGGTTTTCCTGCATTATTAGCTACCACTAGCTTAGGACATCTTATCGGTGTGGGAGTAATCTTAGGATTAGCGAATCTAGGTGCATTATAATTCCACTCTAAACAAGGGGACTTTATATTATAAAGTCCCTCCCAAGTTGTTAATTTCCGATAGATAAATTAATTCTTTTCTGAGATTCCTCGAGGGCATCTGCGGCCGATTTTTGACCTAACAAAGTAGATTCGATCGCCCTTCCCAAATTTTCAGAAATAGTAGGATAATCAGCAATAATAGGACGAGTATAAGCATTGTCCATCTGTGACAAAAACACTTCTAAAACAGGATTTTCCGCCACAAAACTTTGATACTCAGCACTATCTTTCACTAAGCGATTAATGGGTAAATAACCAGTCTGTAAAGCCCATTGCCGTTGAAACTCTTCCCCTAAAATATACTCTAAAAATCGTAAAGAAGCCTCCTCCCTCTCAGGATTAGTCTTAAACACAAACAAATTTTCTCCCCCCAACACCGTGGCAGGTTTATCAACAATAGGTAGAGGAAAAACACCATAATCGATCGCACTTTGTTTCAACTGAGCCAAAGTCCAAGGCCCAGTAATTTGCATTGCCACTCTACCACTAATAAAATCGTCTAACTCATAACCACGATCAGGAGCAGATAATACCGCATAATTACTATTAACCAAATCAGCCCCTAAACTTAACGCCCTTTGCGCCCCCTCATTTACCAAATTAGGTTGATCATTTTCCACAATAAAACCATCAGCCCCGTAAATAAAAGGCAACCAGACAAAAACCGTAAATTCCCCTTTGCCTGATGATAACAACATCCCATGTTGACTATTATCATCTTTTGTTAGACGACCTGCCACCTCTACAAACTCATCCCAACTAGAAGGTAACTCATCAATTCCCGCTTCCTCAAATAAACTAGGTCGATAAAACATCGCCGTATTATTAGTGGCAAAAGGTACAGACCAAATTTCATCCCCTAAGCTCATGGTAGCAACCATAGCGGGTTCAATTTCATTCTTTATGGTCAAACTATCAAACCATTGGGTTAAAGGCTTAATAGCCCCCAAATCCACTAGCTTTCCTGTTAATTGGGGAACATACCATAATATATCAGGGGGTTGATTACCCACCACCGAAGCAATAATTTTTGGTAACTGCTCATCGGGCTGCCCCACATATAAACTTTCTACTTCTATATCGGGATTATTTTCATTAAACTGATTCAGTAACTGATTAAAAATTTCCCGATTCTCAGGGGGATTAATACCATGCCAAAAAGTAATCTTGGTAACACCATCGGCAGAAGTTCCCCCCGTAGGATTTTGACAACCTGTCAGTAAGGGGATAAACAGAAATAAAACACTTAGAAAGACAAGAAAATTTTGTTTAATTCTCACAATAAAAAATACTAAAATAATGGGGTTTAAACATAGTTTAACCCTTCATAAACTTATACAATCGATAAAATAAAATTAAACACAAGGAATCAAGGAGAAAAACCTTAAAATAAAATATTAATTGTCATGGCCTGTTTTTTTCCCTATGCTTGATTCATATAGGTTGATCATTCCTCGTTTAAATAAAAAATCATCTTTAAAATCAGCAATTTAAGCGTAACTATTCATCGTCAAAAGAATCATCCGCACCAGATAAAGCCTTTTCAAAATCCATTCTCTGTTCTGCATTACGTAACAAATAGCCACTCATCATCGCTGAAGCCAGTAGTTTGCCCAAATTTTCTCGGCTAGTGCTGACCATTACTCCGAAGCCTTCTGCGGGTAAATTACCGAGTAAACCCACAATATTTTTTTCCATCACCTGAAACACTTCTGATGATTTGGGTTGTGATAAATTAGCAATAGTTTCAGGGCTTAAAGACTGGAGATATTTTAACAAGTTATTATCTCTATCTTGTCCATCAAAATAATTAGATTGGCGATTAAATGATTGATTCATTATTTGTCTCCTCAATAGTTATTTTATTTTTTAACTTTTAAATTGACTAACTTTTAATATAGAAATTACTATGTATAGTTTTAATTTACTTTTTTTTAAATGATGAGATTAGATAAAACCGATCCAAAAAAGTGTTAATATCACGGTATAGAAAACTATATTTCCTTTTTCATTCTTTCTAGGGTTTGATTCATTTGCATAAACATTTGATCGGGGGTTGTACCAAATTGACTAAGTTGGGTTTTTAATTGTTCGATGGTCATTTTTGCCATAAAGTCTTCCGAGAGTTCAAATCTTTTCATGAAAATACGATAACGTTCCATCATATCTTCCATTCTTTCGATAAAGATTTTTTTTCCTTCCCTGTCAAATTTGCCGAATTCTGAGCCTAATTTACTCAAAGATTGGTAATCTTCAAATAATTGTTTAGCTTCTTGTTGGACTACTTCTGAATCAAAAAAACTCATGTTTTTAGCTCTCCTATAGGATACTATATCTGCTACGGTGAATAAAGTTCTGCGATTTCTTTATTTTAATTATATGATTAGATAGATAAGTTTTTTTATACGGATTTCCGTATTACACTTTAATTATGCAATCTTCTACCAATCCTGTTGACAGTTTTTCTAAGAAGAAAATTATCAGTATCATTCTTGCTTTTCTTGGTACAATTTCCCCCCTTGGTGGTTTACATAAATTCTATTTAGGACAACCTATTTGGGGAGTTTTATACTTAGTGTTGGGTTGGAATAGTCCTTTGGTGAAAATTGCTTGTGCGGTGGATGTGGTGTTGTATCTTTTGCAATCTCAGGATATGTTCTCTTTTAATTCTAGCAAGGAAGATGCTCAAGGTGCTAGTTTGCAACAAAAATCTTTGGTGGCACAAAATACAGTGGATGTGGTATCTGCCATTCGAGAATTGGAGAGTTTGAGGCAGGAAGGGTTAATTTCGGAGTTTGAGTTTGAGCAGAAACGCCGTGGTTTACTAGAATAAACAAGGGGTTTGAACCCCTCGCCCATGGAATCAAAAACCAAGATTAGAAACTAAAAGTAGTTCTCAAAGTACCGATATAAATAGGATCGTTAGCTCCACTATTTTGATTAGGTGCAGTTAAGACAATTAATCCTGGGGTGAGGCTGATGCGATCGTTGATGGGATATTTATAGGAAACTTCGACGTGTAAAGGAGTATCTTTGGCAAAATCAACGGCATTAGGTACACTCAAACCCGTTAAATAGGGTTCAGCACCGACAATAATCGCTCCTAAACTGCCTTCTTTACCCAAATCGGGAAATGCGAGGGCGACGGCATAGTTCCAAATTTCTGCACTGCCTGTTTCTATTAGTCTGGCGTTGGTATAACCTCCCCAAGCACGAAGACTGAATTTAGGACTAATATCAAATTGACCTTGAACTCCATAGGAGTTACTGGCTACGGGAATTCCATCCAATCCTAACCCTTGTAGGTTACCAAATCTAGTGCCAGTGCCACCAAAGTTAAAGGCTGAACCTGCGCCATTGGGGTCATAACTGTTAATGTAGGTTAAACCAAGTTTAAATCGATTACTAGGTTTAAAGACTAATTGTCCCATGGCTGAATAGTTACCATTGAGTAAGCCTCTACCTTCGGCGGGGTTGTTACCTCCTCTAGCTAAATAACCTGCGGAAAGCTCAAATTTGTCGCCTAGTTGGGTTCTCAATCCTAAACCTTGTCCTCCTAAACCTAGACGATAGATGGGATTTCGTTCGCCAAATCGGGATAATGCACCCCCTGCGCCTCCCCCTGCTTCTAAACCTGAATTAAAGGTATCGGCATAGAAGTGATGTCCTCCTAAACTTGCCATGGTAAATACTCGCAAGTTACGGGTGGGGGAAAAGTAGTAGTGAAGACGATCTAGGGTGAGGTTATTTCCTGCTTGTCCATCGTAGGCGAAACGTCCTTCATTGGTGAAGGTTTGACTGGCGAAGGAATTTTCAAGGTTACCTGCGGTTAGGCGGGTGTATAATACGTCGTTGCCTGTGAAACTGGTGGACATTTGTAGCCTTACTCGGGAAGTAAAGGTAGTTTGGGCGCTAAAGTCTTCCCTTAATCCTGTGGTGGGGTTGGTGACATCTCCTCCGAATGCATCGGCTAGGGTAAAGGCGACTTCTCCTGCTAGTTTGGTGGTGGTGGAAAATTGATTGTCTTCTAAAAAGGCGACTCTACCTTCTAGGTTGTCAACTCTAGCACCAAGGGCTGCTAGTTCGGTTTCAAATTCAGCAATTAACCTTCTCAGGGCGGCAATGTCTTCTTCGCTTACTCCTCCTGTGCCGATTAGTCTTTCAATGGATTGCATACAGGCGTTTAAACCCGCTGCGAATTCATAACGGCTTAAGGCTCGATTTCCTCGGAAGGTGCGATCGGGATAACCGACTATACAACCATAGCGCTCTACTAGACTTCTTAGGGCTTCATAGGCCCAGTCTGTGGGTGATACGTCACTGAGTTGGTTTACGGAGGTGACTTGCCCCATAGAATTTTGGTTGTCTATGTCTATGAAGTTGGTTTCTGCATGGGCCGGGTTGGTTGCGACTAAGATACTTAGGGCTGCTATTAGTTGATATTTGGTGCTTTTTAGACTAGATTTAAGGGCGATCGCACTTATAGTTTTCAATGATAATTTGTTCAATTTTTTGGACATTAAAACCTCACAACATTTATTTATTTAAGAAATGGTTAAGAACTGACAACGGAAGTGTAACGAATTCTTAAAAACTATTTTTGTATTGCTGAATACCAACACAGAGGTTATATGCACTAAGGACATGAATTGAATGAATATATAGAATAGGAATAATCTTAAGTTTGGATAATTAGTTATAAATAGACTGTATCTTCGCCGCCTCTCCCTGTAAACAATGAACAATTGACAATGAACAATAAATAATCAAACTATTATCACCCCTACCCCCCATCACCTCTACTGATAAAATTTGGTATTTGTATCAAATTTTCATAGATGGATTGGATGATTTATGATCAATGATGGAATTCTATCTTTTGATTTTTATTTATGTCAGAATCAAAGAAAAAACCTGCTTTTTTGCCCAAAATTTTTCGACGTTTTCAAAAAACTTTATCTTCATTTATAAATGCGATCGCTGAAACCATTACAACCTCAGTCCATATACCTGAAATTGCCATTGGACCTATTATAGGTTCTTTAATTACTTCAGCGACAACTTTAATTATTGGCTTTTTAACAATTTCTAATATATTTAGTGAACAATTTCTATATCGTCCTTTACAAATTCAAGATAACAATGCCAGTTACACCCTACAATTAGAAACCTATCGTCAGACTATTTTAACTAACTATTTAAATCAAACCACTCAATTAACTCTCAATTATCCTCTTTGGCAATTACAGCAAAATTATAATCTTCTTAGGGCTAATACACAATCAGCACTCAAGGAACTTGATGGAGAGAGAAAACGTTATATTATTATATTCCTCAAAGATAACCATTTATTGACTTTTAATAATAACCATCGTTCTAGTAATCTTTTAGAAAATGCCAATTTAGAAGAAGCTAAATTAAATGATTTGGACTTATCTTTTGTTAATTTGAGTAATACGAACTTAAGGAAATCTAATTTAAATCATGCTAATTTTCATCAAGCAAATTTATTAAGAACTAACTTGGAGGATAGTAGTTTAATAAATGCGGATTTAACTGGAACTAATTTAGAACAAGCTAATCTTAATAATGTTATCTTAACCAATAGTTGCTACAATATTTTTACTCAGTTTCCTCTTAATTTTGACCCTATTAAAGCCAAAATGAATCTCATTAGACCTTTTCATAAATGCCCTTTTATTGTCATAGAAGAAGAAAAGAAAAAAACTAAATAATTAATATATCATAATTAGTTATTCTTAGATTAAACTATGAAAAAATAGCATTATGGTTAAAAATAATCTATTTTATGGTAATAATAAATAATATTCAATCTTTGCTCTAATTAATATATTTATTTTAAAATGATGTTTTAACCATAATCAATTATGTATTATATTTTAAGTAAATTTATAAAATAAATAATAGTTATTACTCTACTGATTATTTTGTCGATAAAGAGTTTAAAATTATGGTCTAAATTCATTTATCTTTGCTAACTAATAATAATAATTTTGGGTTATTTTCAATAATGTGTATATTGATTCCCTAAAAACTTATGATACTTTATGGAAAATTTGTCTGGAAAAAATCAAGATTTAATCCCTAAGGATAATAAACTATTGCCCGTGCCATCGGGTTTATTAAAAATAGATTGCCTTGAGTTACTCCAAAAATATGATTTATCTTTAGAAGAAAAAATTTATACTGTGGCTTGTGCTTCTGATTATCCTATCTGGTTTTCCCTAGTATTACCTACTTATCAAGAGGCTAATAATATTGAGGATATTGTTAGTAAAATATGTTGCATCCTAGATAATCTGATTCCTTGCCGTTATGAATTAATTGTAGTAGATGATGATAGCCCCGATCGCACTTGGGAAAAAGCATTAAAATTAACAAAAAATTATCCTCAACTAAGGGTAATGCGAAGAAAAAATGAGCGCTCTTTATCTACCGCCGTCATCAGAGGATGGCAAGGGGCAAAAGGAGAAATTTTAGGGGTAATTGATGCAGATTTACAACACCCCCCCGATATTCTTTTACAACTATTAGGCGCTATTTGTGATGGGGCTGATTTAGCCGTAGCTAGTCGTCATACCAAAAATGGTGGCGTAAGTGATTGGAGTGTCGGGCGCCGTTTTTTGTCTCGGGGCGCTCAAATTATCGGTTTAATTATTTTACCCCATACCATTGGTCGAATCTCAGATCCCATGAGTGGTTATTTTGTACTACAAAGAAGGGCGATCGCCCATTGTATGTTATCCCCAGTGGGTTATAAAATTCTAATAGAAGTAGTTGCCCGAGGATATTTCCGCAACATCACCGAAGTGGGTTACGTATTCCAAGAAAGAGTCCAAGGAGAAAGCAAAGTCACATGGAAACAATATCGAGATTATATTCACCATCTATTACGATTAAGACTCGCCCTATGGCCTTTTAATCGTTTTATCCGTTTTGGTATTGTTGGTTTTTCGGGAGTGTTTGTGGATATGGCTTTATTGTATCTATTAAGTGACCCCAACGCCCTACAATGGGATTTAACCCTAAGTAAAATTATAGCGGCTCAAGTGGCGATCATTAACAATTTTATTTGGAATGACCGTTGGACATTTAGAGACTTTTCCCATTCTCATTTGAGCAAAAAAGACACCTTAAAAAGATTTTTAAAATTTAATCTTATCTGTTTTGCAGGATTATTTATCAATGTCATTATTCTTAACCTCATGGTTAAATTCATCATCCCTAATCCTTATATTGCCAATTTAGGTGCGATCGCCCTTACCACCCTTTGGAATTTTTGGCTAAACTACAAATTAAACTGGGGCAATAGCACTAATTAATTGTTGAACCTCCACTGCCTGAAGGCGAGTGGATTCCCATATAGACTCTTAACTAGACCGTAGTCCCCGTCAGAACGCCATTACTGGGCTGTTTCTTTTACTTCCACGAGCGTACCGGCCGCGTGAGGTGATTTAAATATTTTATTTTATTGTGGCTGTGCCTCTGAAGCTAACTCTAATATCCAGTCGCGTCACCATTACAATTTCTAGGGTGATATTTGTCTCGACGTACTGAGAGAAGGGAAGCCAATCCCCCAATATCTTACGCACATTACTGCATTAGTATTATAGCGCATTATACTAAAAATCAAGAAATATAAAGCCGTCATGAATGCCGGGGTTTTAGACCCATTTTTTTTGATAATTGATAATGAATCCTTATTAGATGAACTTGGGATAAATCATGAAAATCGCCTCGTAGTGAGGGCTTCAGCCCGAAACCCCAATGATTATTACTTTTCCCCCTTTTTTTGCTCATCACTTTGATGATGTAAAGGAGAAGAAGGATAAATCGGATTTTCAATGGGTGAAGGTTGCCAATGGGTAGGAATAGCAGGGCGAGAGGGTTTTAAACCTTGTAAAACCTCCTGCAAATTCAAAGACTCCAAAGGTTTAGATTCCCTTAACTTATGCCATACCGAGCGAGACATAAGCAAATTTTGCTCAACTCTAGTCGCCCCAATTTTTTCTAAATACTCCTCCCTTTCCGGTTGATAATCTCCCGAAGAAACCAACAAACACTGACTAGGAAAACGCTCAATCACCGATGCCATTTGCGTTAAAAGTTTAGGATATAACCATGTATAGGCAGGATGCACCGTTAAATTAGCCTCATGGGGTTTTGCACCATTCTGGGAAAGGGTTAACTGAAAATAGCCAATCGCAGCCTTTCTCTGAGGCTCAAAAACATAAGCCTTAATGGTTTCTTCCTTACTCCAAAAAGACTTAATCGCCTGAGACACATACGCCAAAAAGCTAGTTTTAAAATCCTCTAAATGTAAATCAAAAACCTGTCGAATGGTAGGAGGTAAAGAAACACAATCTAACTGATACAACAAACGAGAATCCGCATTACTCACAGGTAAGAGATTTGGCAAACTAGGCTCTTTTTGTGCTAATTTTGCTAAAACCTCCCCATCACATTGCCAATTGGTAATTTGAGCCAAAGGACTAAATCCATTTTCCCGATATAATCCTAAGGTACTCTTTTCATTAATATTTACCTCTAGTATCCATGTTCTAGCTTCCCAAATTTTTTCAAAACAATAACGTAACAATTGAGAGCCAATGCTACAATTACCGATTAGTAAATGGCTCAGGGAAGTATTATGATTGATTATTACTAACTCAACTTTCCATGTGCTACGATTTTGATTAAACGGGGCAACCTGAATTAATCCTTGAATTTGTCCATCTTTTTCCGCCACATATACATAAAAATCCCTATTCCAACTAGAGGGTAACATTTGCGAAAATTGCAACAAACCATAACAGCTTTGATACTTTTGTACTTGTTCTAAAAGAGAAGCGAAACGGTAGTTATTTTCTAATGATAGTCTTTCTTGGAGCAAAGAGGCGATCGCACTTAAATCTCGATATTGAACTCCTCTAATTTTGAGACTAGACTTAGGTAATGTAGATGTATTCATAATGTTATTTATATATATATTTCCAAAAAACTTATAACCAAAAAAGTAACTGTCAAAAACTACAAAATTTCCATCAACTCCTCCATACAATTATCAATCTAAATAATTATTATCAAAGATTAGCTTAACAAGTAATTCTTTCAAGCCATTTTCTAATCACCACTAAAAACTTAGATCAACAAAAATACCAATCACCTCAAATACAATTACTTTTCGTCTGATACTATCTTATCTCAAAAATTTTTGACTAAAAAAAGATCCCTTTTCAGAAATCAACACTAAAATTGAAAGTTAAAATAAATCAATCCTACGGAAGAGACTATCCCATGAATAACATCAAACCATTTATCAAAAATCAAAACTCCTCCAACACCATTGACACCGTTTCCCTCCAAAGACAAGAAAGAGAAGCCCAAAAACGTCTCAAACAATACTGCTTCCACCGTAGCCTTGAAAACATTTTTAAAATAAGTTTAAACTTAGGTATCATGGCACTATCCATAACCAGCGTCAAAAACCTTCTACCATATAACGAGATTCAGCAATCCCAACTTAATCAAATTGAACAAGAAATCAACGAAATTGCCCCCAGAGTAGAAAGATTAGAAGAAAACTTTGCTACCACGTTTGATCCTAAATCCTCCAGAAGAGTTATGAAAGAAAATACCTACAAAGTTGATCCTAATTTGCGACCTATTTTTTTTACCGAAAATTAATCTCAAAATAGGGGTTTTTCACCCCCTTTATATTATTATCAATAAACAGGCTTTTCCTGAGCATAAGGCATACATTCAAAAGGCTGGAATCCGATTTCTGGTAATTCTTCTTCCTGAGAACTAAAAATCGTTGCAAAACCTTCAGTTAAATAATTGGTCATTGCTTCTAACATTCTCAAAATATTCATAGGACAATTCCTCCTAAGTTCATAAATAAGAATTGAAAGATAATTTTCTTCTTTTATCTTAATCCTTATACTCTTATTATTAATGATCAATACCCCCATTATTAGAGATCCTTAATATTTATTTGAATTTATTCGCATTACTTCACACAAAAAAAGGTAAAATTACCTACTAAAATTTATTTTTAGGGTTGCTTAATTATTCCATAAAATACCATTGAATAACCCTAAAAGTTGAGACATCAAAATATTATCGCCCTTTCCCGTAGTTGATGAGCCTATTTGAATCATGGTTGATGAAAATAGTTAAATGATTCCTCCCTTAAATGAGCAATACAATAAATAAATGTACACCGTCAAAAATAGTTTTCCAAATTTAATAAAATACGATGAGTAACAAAATAGCTATCATTGGTGCTGGAATATCCGGGCTAACCCTAGCCACAAAATTGCAAGAAAAAGGAGTAGATGTTCAAGTATTTGATAAAGGACGAGGGGTAGGGGGTAGAATGTCTAGTCGTCGCACCGACTGGGGTTACATTGATCATGGTACTCAATATTTTAGTTTAAGTAATCCTCAATTTGAGGAGTTTATTAGTATCTATGGTGATGTAATGCAACCATGGCAAGGTAAATTTGCCTCTTGGAAACAGGGTAACTTTCAAGAAGATATGTCCTCAAAAATTAGATACGTACCCCATGAAGCGATGAATCGTCTTTGTAAATATTTAAGTAACGATACCACCGTTAAACTGAAAACAAGAATTGTTTCTCTCTCAAAAAATCAAAATTCTTGGACATTAATAGATGAAAAAAATCATAGCTACGGTGATTATGATACGGTAGTTATCACCGCACCTCCGAGCCAGACAGCGGATTTATTACCCGATGATTGTGTTTTTAAACAAGAAATTAGTCATATTGAAATGCTTCCTTGTTTTTCTTTGATGCTTATTCCCCAAGAAAAAGTCAATCTACCCTTTGAAGGTGTACAATTTGATCATCCCATACTCGGTTGGGTAAGTTCTAATGACACTAAGCCTAGTCGTGGGGATGGCGGGGCTATCGTCATTCAATCCAATTTTACCTATGCCACAGAACATCTCGAAGATGATCGAGATAAAATAAGTCAAGATTTGTTGACACAAACCCAAGCAGTTTTCGATCTTAAATTTTCCTCTTTTCATTACCAATCTCTACATTTATGGCGTTATGCCTTACCAAAAAAATCTCGTCAGCAAGGTTATTACTATGATGAGGATATGGGATTGGGCGTTTGTGGAGATTGGTGTTTATCGGGTAAGGTTGAAGGTGCTTTTTTGAGTGCCAGTGCGATCGCCCTTAAAATAAAATAACCATAACCCCTTAATATCACTTTAACTTTTTCCTGCTATTAATTGTAATAGGGCGAAAAATATCGGAGCATAGACAAAGTGGTATCATTACAACAACAAATAGCATTATCAGAACAAATAAGAGTAGGAGACAACATCAGGCTACAAAAAAAAACTAGCCAAGTAGCCCAAGACGTACTCCGAATGGGTGCATTAGTCGAAGAATCCTTTCGCTATAGCCACAGAGCCCTATTTGAACAAGAATTAGAAGCCGTCCAAAAAATCATCATCCAAGATCAAGAAATAGATAAATATTACCGTCAAATAGAACTAGACTGCTCCAATATTCTCACCAGCCAAAGCCCCTCCCCTAAAAACTTACGCATCCTCAGCGCCTTTATGCAATTAGTCAGAGATTTAGAGCGCATCGGAGACTATGCCCAAGACTTAGGGGAAATCGCCCAAAAACTCATCCTCTACCCCCCTCATCCTTGCATGAAGGAAATCGCCACCATGTCTCAACAAGCCCAACTAATGCTGGCCAAAAGTATTGTCGCCCTTACCGAATTAGACGCAGAAGCAGGAGCAAAAATCAAATTTCTCGATGACACCATTGACGACGCCTATGATAACCTTTACGCAAGACTAGCTCACCAAGAAAACGTCCCAGGCATAGTTGAACCCATCGTACTTCTAATTCTTGTTATTCGTTACTTAGAGAGAATGGCGGATCATTCCACCAACATAGCCCAAAGAGTTTCCTTCATCGTCAACGGTTATCGTAATTAGGCTTAAGGAAGTTCGGCAAACAGCAAAAGATTAAAAATTTTATTCCGAACTCAAGATAAATCATCAGAAAATCAAGCAATTGACAAAAAAAGAAAAAGTGGGGTATGATCAGAGATTGTCACTAGAAATTATCCTAGGGCAAACTATATTTATATATACATAAAATAGTGTATAAAAAGCATACCTCATGCCAACTATTCAACAATTAATTCGGAGTGAAAGATCCTCCATCCAGAAAAAGACAAAATCTCCAGCATTAAAAGAATGTCCTCAGCGTCGTGGTGTTTGTACTAGGGTATATACCACCACCCCCAAAAAACCTAACTCTGCCCTCAGAAAGGTAGCAAGGGTTCGTTTAACCTCTGGGTTTGAAGTTACCGCTTACATTCCTGGTATTGGTCACAACCTCCAAGAACACTCTGTAGTATTAATCAGAGGCGGAAGGGTGAAAGATTTACCTGGGGTAAGATACCACATCGTTAGAGGAACACTAGATGCTACTGGTGTAAAAGACAGAAAACAAGGACGCTCTAAATATGGGGCAAAACGTCCTAAAGCATAAATGAAGTAAATAAATTTTAGGATATAGAAAATGTCTCGCAGAAGTAAAGCTAAAGTGGTGGACGTTCCACCCGATGCAGTATATAACAGTCGTTTAGTCAGCATGACTATTCGTCGCATCATGAAAGATGGCAAAAAATCCTTAGCCGCCAGAATTCTTTATGATGCCATGGCCATCATCGGTGAAAGAACTGGGGCAGAGCCCATGGAAACTTTTGAACAAGCCATTAAAAATTTAACTCCCCTCGTGGAAGTTAAAGCCAGAAGGGTAGGTGGTGCAACTTACCAAGTACCCATGGAAGTCAGACCTTCTCGCGGAAGCAGTCTTGCCCTCCGTTGGTTAATTCAATTCTCCCGTAAAAGAAGCGGTAGAACTATGTCCATGAAATTGGCTAACGAAATCATGGATGCCGCCAATGAAACTGGGGGAGCTATCAAGAAAAGAGAAGAAACCCACAAGATGGCCGAAGCAAACAAAGCATTTGCTCATTACAGATACTAAATACAATTTATCGGTCACTTTTTCCCACATAGCCAATTTTATTGCTAAAAAATAAAAAGTTATGTTAAGAAAAGTGTAAAATTGTAAATAGTTAAAGACTAAGTAAAAAATTCTAGCGCAGATTTCGACAACAGGAGGTAACTGTGACCCGTTCCATTCCCCTTGAAAAAATCCGCAATATTGGGATTGCAGCCCATATTGATGCGGGAAAAACTACTACAACAGAGAGAATTTTATTCTACTCCGGTATTGTTCATAAAATCGGGGAGGTTCATGATGGCAACGCTGTTACGGACTGGATGGAACAAGAACGGGAAAGAGGAATCACCATTACTGCAGCGGCTATCAGCACCGATTGGCTAGGACATCATATCAATATTATTGATACCCCTGGTCACGTGGATTTTACCATCGAAGTAGAACGCTCTATGCGGGTGCTAGATGGGGTAATTGCGGTGTTTTGCTCTGTGGGTGGGGTTCAACCTCAGTCGGAAACCGTTTGGCGTCAGGCTAATCGTTATCATGTGCCTCGTATTGCTTTTGTCAATAAAATGGATCGTACGGGAGCTAATTTTTTCCGTGTTTATGAACAGGTGAAAGAAAGACTCCAAGCCCCTGCTGTAGCCATTCAAATTCCCATCGGCAGTGAAGATCAATTTTCTGGCATCGTGGATTTGGTCAAAATGAAAGCTAAAATTTACGAAGATGATTTGGGTCAACAAATCAAGGAAGTTGATATTCCTGATGAGGTGGCAGAATTAGCACAGGAATATCGGGGTTACCTCATAGAGGCGATCGCTGAGTCAAACGAGACTTTACTAGAGAAATACTTAGCAGAAGAAGAAATCAGCGAAACTGAAATAAGACAAGCTATTCGTCAAGGTACTTTAAAGGGAACTTTAATGCCTATGCTCTGTGGTTCTGCCTTTAAAAATAAAGGAGTTCAACTTTTACTAGATGCAGTGGTGGACTACCTTCCTGCTCCCAACGAAGTTCCCGCTATAAAAGGGGTTTTACCCGATGGAGAAGAAGGGGAACGCCATGCAGGGGACGAAGAACCGTTTTCGGCTTTAGCGTTTAAAATTGCCTCTGATCCCTTTGGAAGACTAACTTTCCTGAGAATATATTCTGGAGTTCTTAAAAAAGGTAGCTATGTTTACAACTCTACCAAGGATATTAAGGAGCGTATTTCAAGGTTAATTATTCTTAAATCCAATGACAGGATTGAGGTTGAAGAATTAAGAGCAGGAGATCTAGGAGCGGCGATCGGCTTGAAAAATACCACCACAGGTGATACACTATGTGATGATAGTGAGCCGATTATTCTCGAATCTCTCTATGTGCCTGAGCCTGTAATCTCAGTGGCGGTAGAACCAAAAACTCAGCAAGATATGGATAAATTGTCCAAAGCCTTGCAGTCCCTTTCTGATGAAGATCCTACTTTCAAAGTTAGTATAAACCCCGAAACTAACCAAACAGTAATCGCAGGAATGGGAGAGTTACATTTAGAAATTCTGGTAGATCGGATGTTACGGGAATTTAAGGTAGGGGCTAATGTGGGACAACCCCAAGTAGCTTACCGAGAAACCATCCGTAAAGCCGTACAAACAGAGGGTAAATTCGTCCGTCAAAGCGGGGGTAAAGGGCAATATGGTCACGTGGTAATCGACGTTGAACCAGCCAAAGAAGGAAGTGGATTTGAGTTTGTCTCCAAAATTACTGGGGGTGCAATTCCTAAAGAATATATTCCTTCGGTGGAGCAGGGTATTAAAGAAGCCTGTGAATCTGGTATCATAGCTGGTTATCCTCTTATTGATGTAAAAGTTACTTTGATTGACGGTTCTTACCATGACGTGGATTCTTCCGAGATGGCGTTTAAAATTGCAGGGTCTATGGCAATTAGAGATGCCGTGAAGAAAGCACAACCTGTCTTACTAGAACCAACGATGAAAGTTGAGGTGGAAGTCCCTGACAATTATGTTGGTGATATTATAGGAGATCTCAATTCTCGTCGAGGCATTATCGAAGGCATGGAAACGGAAAGCTCACTGGCTAAAGTGTCGGCTAAAGTTCCCCTAGAAGCAATGTTCGGTTATGCCACAGATATTCGTTCTAAGACCCAAGGACGTGGTATATTTAGCATGGAATTCAGTAAATACTCTGAAGTTCCTGAAAATGTAGCTCAAGGTATTATTACCAAAAATACAGGATACGTATAAATTTATTAATTAAATTAGGAAAAGACAAAGAAAATGGCACGGGAAAAATTTGAAAGAACGAAACCTCACGTTAATATTGGTACTATCGGTCACGTTGACCACGGTAAAACTACTTTAACCGCAGCTATCACTTTAACTCTATCTGCAGCTGGTCAGGCGAAGGCTCGTAAATATGATGAAATCGATGCTGCTCCTGAAGAAAAAGCACGGGGTATCACCATCAACACTGCTCACGTAGAATACGAAACTCCTGGTCGTCACTATGCTCACGTGGACTGCCCCGGACACGCTGACTATGTTAAAAACATGATCACTGGTGCGGCTCAAATGGATGGAGCTATTTTAGTAGTGTCTGCGGCTGATGGCCCTATGCCCCAAACCCGTGAACACATCCTTTTAGCTAGACAGGTTGGTGTACCTAACCTCGCTGTGTTCTTAAACAAGCAAGACCAAGTTGATGATGAAGAATTATTAGAGTTGGTTGAGTTAGAAGTTCGTGAACTCTTAAGCGAATATGGTTTTGATGGTGACAATATTCCTATTGTTTCTGGTTCTGCCCTCAAAGCTGTAGAACAAATGACTGCTAATCCTACTACTCAAAAAGGTGAAAATGAGTGGACTGATAAAATCTGGACTCTCATGGATGAAGTAGATAGCTACATTCCTACCCCTGAGCGTGATGTTGATAAGCCTTTCTTGATGGCTGTAGAAGATGTATTCTCCATTACTGGTCGTGGTACTGTTGCTACTGGTCGTATCGAGCGTGGTAGAGTAAAAGTTGGCGAAACCGTAGAGTTAGTTGGTATTCGTGATACTCGTAACACCACTGTAACTGGTGTTGAAATGTTCCAAAAAACCTTGGATGAAGGTATGGCTGGAGATAACGTAGGTTTATTACTTCGTGGTGTTCAGAAAGAAGACATCGAGCGTGGTATGGTTTTAGCAAAACCTTCTTCCATCACTCCTCACACCAAGTTTGAAGCTGAAGTTTATGTACTTAAAAAAGAAGAAGGTGGTCGTCATACTCCTTTCTTCCCTGGATACCGTCCTCAGTTCTACGTTCGTACCACTGACGTAACTGGAACTATCAGTGACTTCACCGCTGACGATGGTAGCGCAGCTGAAATGGTAATGCCTGGCGATCGCATCAAAATGACCGTTGAATTAATCAACCCCATTGCGATCGAGCAAGGAATGCGCTTTGCGATTCGTGAAGGTGGTCGTACCATCGGTGCTGGTGCTGTAGCCAAAATTTTACAGTAGGAAGCATTAAATAATAATTGGGGCGTTACTCAGATTAAGTTCTCTGTACGCCCTAATTTTATCCCTACTAAAAATATAATTGTCAATTGTCAATTGTCAATTGTCAATTGTTTCGTACCTTGAAAAATTAATCTCAGTAAATAACTACAAAAATCATGGCAACTTTACAACAACAAAAAATTCGTATTCGCTTAAAAGCATTTGACCGTCGTTTACTCGATACATCTTGTACTAAAATTGTTGAAACGGCTAATCGTACTAATGCTCAGCCAGTAGGTCCTATCCCTCTCCCCACAAAACGTAAAATCTACTGTGTGTTAAGATCTCCCCACGTTGATAAAGATTCGAGAGAACATTTTGAAACCCGTACTCATCGTAGGGTAATTGATATTTATCAACCTTCTTCTAAAACTATTGATGCTTTGATGAAGTTAGACTTACCCGCTGGGGTTGACATCGAAGTTAAACTGTAATTTCGAGAAGGGTTCTCCTTTTTAAGTAATTGTGGTTTATCTCTATCAGGATGACCATAAAAAAATGTATAATTGTAAATTGTGCTAATTTAGATAAAACTATGCCTAAAGTAAAAACTAAAAAATCCGCTGCTAAACGTTTTCGTATCACTGGAAGCGGAAAGAAAATTATGCGTCGTAAAGCAAATAAGAATCACTTGTTAGAGCATAAAAGTGCAGAACAAAAACGTCGTCGTCTTAGCAACATGACTTTGGTTCATGAAAGTGATGAAAAGGAAGTACGTTTAATGCTTCCTTATGGTACTAAGTAGGAATAAATTTTCTTCTATTAAACCTTGTAACATTAATTTAATTGTAAAAAAATGAGTAGAGTTAAGAGAGGTAACGTCGCCCGTAAAAGACGTAATAAGATTTTAAAGTTAGCTAAGGGTTTTAGAGGTTCTCACTCTAAGTTATTCCGTACAGCTAATCAGCAAGTCATGAAGGCGTTACGTAATGCTTATCGTGACCGTCGCAAGAAAAAAAGGGATTTTCGTCGTCTTTGGATTACCCGTGTTAATGCGGCGGCAAGAATGCACGGCATTAGCTATAGTCAGTTAATTTATAAGTTAGATAAAGCTAATATTTCTCTTAATCGTAAGATGTTGGCTCTTTTGGCTGTTCAGGATATGGACGCATTTAAAAAAGTTGTGGAGTTAGCACTTCAAGCCTAAATTTGTCTATGATTTTTATATAAGGTGTTCTTGGGCTTTGTTTTTATGGGGCTTGAGAACACTTTTTTATTTAAAGGATATTTTTGTTTTCGTTTGATTTATGTATTCTAATGGATGAGTTATAGTATTTTCCCAGTTGCCTCACTGTATAATAAATTGCATGGCTAACAGTTAACCTTCCATTAACCGAAAGCAAGTTAGTTATTTTAGTATATTTGTTAATTAATTTGGCGTTGGCGAATTAAGGTATGATTTTTAGTTGAGTTTGGCAATAGGGAATGGGCAATAGTAATAATAGTTTTAATACTATACATTTACTGTAATTCAATAATGCTTCATACTCAAAATCAGCAATGCCATTAATTTTATTAGTTTACTATGCTGATCGAATTTGGTATTAAGTATAATAATGGAGGTGAATCATAAAGTCTGTTTAATGTACACACTTTGAAATGAATGGGATTAAAGATGTTTAATTAAAATTCCTCCCCATTGTTTGTTAAGGTATTCTGCTAACAACCTTCTGTGACAGTAATGAGGTTCTTTTTCACTACATAATAAACATCCATTTTCAAATAGTTTGGGGGATATTGTTTTATCAATTTTGCGATCTTGTATCAATTTTAAATAGTGTTTTTCATATTCTTTCCATGATATAGTTTTTTGTTTTTTAAATTGGTCTAAAATATCTTTGTTAGGTGCTAAATCTTTTATATGAACATAATTTATATTACATATTCTTTTTAAAAAATATTGAAGATCATTTTTTTTTGCATAACCAGAAAGTTGAGAAGAGTTGTTTAACCTTACATCAATTAAAGTTGTAACTTTATTTTTTGTTAAAGAATCAAAAAATTGTTCGGCTGATGTTTGTGTAAAACCAATGGTAAATAATTTCATTTTTATTTTCGTAAATAAGCTATTTTTGTTCCTTGTATGTGATAAGCATCTTCAATTAAATCATCTTCGGATTGGGAATTTTCTTGGCTGAAATCAAATAGATTTAATTGTTTAGGCGTATTTAATCCTAGTAAATCAAGTAAACGTTTTTCTAGTTGATTTTGTGATTCTAATTGACCATTAGATAAAATATGTAATATTGTTATATTCTGTTTTGATAAATACCTAGATATTAATATGGCACGATGGCAATTAATAGGGTCTTTTTCGGCACACATTAAAGCTATATTATGTTTATTCGTCCCTTTTATTAATCTTGTTAATCCTTTCAAAAATTCTTCTGTCTGGGCTATTTTTTCATATATGGCTTGATTTTTTACATAACAATTAGGATTTTTACTTCTTGCCCCTAATTCATCTCCTAAAAAACTATATGCAATTTTGTTTTGTTTTAGTTTATTTTGCAAATTTTTTTGATTGTATTGTTGATTATATCGAGAATAGGGGATGGAGCGAACATCAGCGATCGCCGTTACTTGATGTAATTGTAATAAAAAGATAAATTGTTCGATTTGATGATTACTATGCCCAATGGTAAATATTTTCATTGATTAAAAAGTGTATTATTCTACCGAGTCACATAGGGAATAACTGCAGCTATGAGTTTATAACAATGACCTTTATAGGGTACACCCAAACTAATGGTAAATAAAAATTGCACCTCTTGAGACAACCCAATATCTTTTGAACTGTAACAACCGAGTTCAAATTTTGTTAAATGTTCTAGCCAATTAGGATCTGTTACCACTAAATTATATTGAACATTATGTAAAGAAAATATTGCCCTAATTTGTCGATTACCTGAGTAATTATTGTTTATACACCATGTAATATTGAGGGGTTGAATGATTTCTAAAGAACTTTTGGCAGGATTTTGCTGTAATTGATGGTAAGAAATGCGATCGCCCCTTGTTCCAAATATACTATCACCCTGAAAAAAAGCATTTTCGATTAATTGTAAATGAGACTTATTAAGAGTTTTACCAACCAATTGCCAAGGAATTCTCTCAGTTAACCAATTTTCTGGTTGATATAATTGGGGTTTGGGGGTAGAAATAGCAATTTGAATAACAGACAATATCTGGGGTTCACTACCATTTGATAGAGTATAATCATTAGCAAAAAGAGTTCCATCATTATTATTACTGCCTACAGGACGTATCCAACCCTTTCCATCAGTCCTTATACCCGCAATACAGCGCCCACCAAGTTTTTTGGAATTCGCCAAGCAAATAATCTCTACTTTTGGCATTATTTACTTACAAATAAGTTAAGTTATTTACTAATAGTTTAGTAACTCTTTTTTTATTAGTTTATTTATTCATGCGAATAACAATATTAGGACTGAAAATAAAAGATTGTAAAATTGTGTTTTAATTTATTTTCTCCCTTGGTCGTTAAATAAACTACGACTCGACAAAATCACGATAAAAAGAGAAAGAATAGCCACACGATATTAAGGATAGCGACTCGTAGGGCTCAGGAGTTTCTTATCAAGGAAAATGATGAACGTTTCCATTAATTCCACTACCCCGAAGGATAGCGACATTAAAAGGTCAAAAAATGTCCGAAACTTCTGATTTCCGTGCGTTTCCATTAATTCCACTACCCCGAAGGATAGCGACAAGCGGTAACGCAGATGTTCAAGATTTCGCCCAAGTGTTGAGCGTTCTCAGCAGTTTCCATTAATTCCACTACCCCGAAGGATAGCGACCCCTGATGTATTTGAGGAGTTAGCCGAGTCAGCAGGGGGAGCCGTTTCCATTAATTCCACTACCCCGAAGGATAGCGACACCTTTATATTAACTCCTTGTTCCGCTTACTGTCCAGCGCACCTTAGCGAACCTTAACAAAAATTGATTTAAATGATACTGGAAATTTATCAAATACATACTTCAAACCCTTGTTTAGTAAAAGAACGAGGGATATGACGAATTTTGATTGTTTGAGATACATTCAGCGATCCCTCGCAATCAGATAACCTTTGATTTTAGGGGATTGGTGAGGGGCAAACCTTGTCCCCATGTTTCCACCTTTCTAAGAGTATGATCCGAAATAGGGTAAAATCTCAGATTGTCTTCCTCCTGTTTAAAAACCTTTCGTAACCTTTTTTTCAACTCCCGATATTGCTTAAGATTTAAAACACATTCAAAAACGCTATATTGCACCCTCACCCCATAACCTTCGAGAATATCCGCAATTTTTTTTCGGCGTTTGTCGTCGGTGATGTCATAAACTATTAGATAAAAAAGCATCAGCGAATACGATAAGGTTGATACCCGAAAACAGGATGATAAACAAAAT
Source organism: Cyanobacterium stanieri LEGE 03274 (assembly GCF_015207825.1). Classification (NCBI taxonomy): domain Bacteria; kingdom Bacillati; phylum Cyanobacteriota; class Cyanophyceae; order Chroococcales; family Geminocystaceae; genus Cyanobacterium; species Cyanobacterium stanieri. The sequence continues at coordinate 57,165 of NZ_JADEWC010000005.1, read as the reverse complement.
TTTTATAGCGTCTTACTTGCCTTGTTAACAAATCCCAGCGGGGTTGTTTGGTTTCCCTACCCGTATCGATTAATTCCTCCATCCTTTGGATAAAAACATTTAAAAACTTTTTTCTACCACTGTGGTTAAGATAACAACCGCCATGCTTAAAAGTGAAATCATCTACGCTGTTGATTATATTTTTATTTACCAAATAAAGCACCAAAGAATCGATAATGGAAGCCCGAAATTCTTCTACTAAGTCAGAAGCTAACACAGGATGACGCTCATTTGCTTGATGGAGACAACCATAATAGGGATCTAATCCTTGTAATTCAATCAATACCAAGAGATGATTCCAAAGAATTTGATAACCAAAACTCAGAAGCGCATTAACGGGATTCCCGGGGGGGCGACGACTACGCCCAAAAAAAATAAAGTCAGGATTGGTTATACATTGCCCTAAGGCGGAAAAATAAGCACTTGCCCCGGCGCCTTCATAACCCATTAGTTGATTAATGGTTAAGGCTTGAGATACTTTGTCCATTAAATAGCTAAGGATATTGAGGGCCTGGGATACATCGATGGATGGTTTTCTTTGTTGTTGCCGACGCAAAATCACTCGACTATTAGCTAGTTTTGCTTTCACGATAGCTTTTGCAACAGTTATTTTATTATTAGAGTCTAGAAGTTGTTGATAACGACTTAGATAACGATAACCCCTTTCAATGGAGATGGTACGCCCGTAGCAGTAGCCCATCCTAGATAGGTAAACAATGGGAATATTTTTGATTAAACAAGCGCGAATGGCTTGGGTGGTAATTTGGGATTTACCCATGATCAAAATTTGTTCTACTAGGGGCATTTGTACTTCTTCAAGGATGTTGTTACCATGTTTTACTATCAATAATTCTTTTTTGAGGGATAAATAACAACCCTGTTGCGATACATAAACGGTATTCATTCATCTTCAAGGTTTCTGAGTCGATTAAGTTCTATTTCCATTTTTTTTGCTGAAGAAATTTGCCCCCCTTTAGGATTTTTATAGGGATGATCTAAAAAATTGACTTCGGAGGATTTGATTAACCAGAGGGTAATAAGGTCAAAACTTAAACTTACTGCTAGAGTGGTGAGCATGACGGCGATGGTGGTAGTGATTACTCCTGCTAATCCCATGGGGGCAATGAGTAACAATATTAGGGTAACGGTGCCATTACTTATGCCCATGGCAATACTTTTGATGAGGCTTCCTTTCCAAGAAATTAACATCTTTTTTTGTCTCTTTTTTAAAGATCCGATGAGTCGTTATTTTTTAATTTATTTTTGGCGTTTTGAATGGCGATGGAATTATCAATAGTAGAAATAATAGAGGCTAGTAATGAGTATTTTTGTCCTCTTTCAAAGGCTTCTCTATTGGTCATATTGGTAGGACTTGTTATGGCAAAAAAAGCAAACAATGCCAGTGAAACTTTACCCAAGGCGCTCCATCTTCTGGTGTGGATGTAACCTGCGATGGGCGATAATATAAAACATAATGCAATATTTGACCAAATAGATCTATTGGATAGGTAAATGGTTTTTTTGTCGTGATGATGTTCCATTTTGTCCTCTTTTTGTGGTGGTTTGGTTGGTATTTATCCCCCCCCAAATCTCTTTAATTATCAGAGACTTTTTTATTTAAACCAATTTTTTCTGATTAATACATAGCTATCAAGCGAATAAGGACTGTTGTTTATTTTTGGTGTTGGTTTGCCCACCCTCTAATATCAAGTTTGGATAATTCGTTATAAATAGATTCTATTTTCGTCGCCCACCGTGTAATGAATTACACGGCTAATAGTCAACCTTCAATAAATTGAACTAAGACTTCTAAATGTCATAACCGTTCCCTATTCCCTTCCTCAAGGAGAAGTCATACCTAAAATCAGCAATGTTCCATTATTAATTAATTGTGTAACAGTTGTTTTTCGAGGAGGGGATATTCACAATCTCCAGTTTTTCTCACATACTCGATGTAGCTTTGTATTAGTTTTTCGTCTCTGGTGATTATTCTTTTTTTTCTGGAGATGGTTTGGGGGTTATCGTATTTTAAGGATTGTGATGGGGAGGTTTCGGAAGAAGGGTAATCAATTTCTTGGTGTATGGGAATGACGGTTTCTGGGTTATTGGCAAAGTTGTGGGGATGGGGAATAAAGTAGTTTTCTGAAAAATTCTGGGCTAGGGAAGTATGGGGATTTTCTAGGTAGATGCCATAGTTATGGTTGTCGTCTGGGGGGTTTTTTTCTTCTTTGGGGGGGGGAGAGAATTGGGCATTGGGTAATAATTCTTTTTCTGATGAGTAGTCGGAGTCTGATGTTATCAGGGATTGAGATTTTGGGGGAGTTATAGTTGTTTCGGGTGGGTTTTCTGGTTGTTGTTGAGGGGTTGTAATTTTTGCTGGGGTTTCTGGTGTTTTTTCGGGGGGTGTTGGTAAGTGGGGAAATGGGGGAATTTTTCTGGGTTGGGTGAGTTGTTGTTGATGTTGTTCAAAAATATTGATTATTTCTGGATGGGGGAAGATTCCTGTTTCTTGGACTTCGTTGATAAATGCTCTAAGAAGGGTTGCGTTGCGGTTGTGATTCATGGTTGTTATGGTTTGGGTTGATGAAGTTTTTGATCCCCCCTAGCCCCCTTTAATAAGGGGAGAACTGAATTTGGGATTTTATTGATTTTGTTGAGTGTCGTTGATTAGGTTTCGCCATTGGGCTTCTAGCCATAAATCTCTTTTTTGTTTTAATTCTTCATCCCAAGATAGTTTTACGTATTCGTCTTCGGAGTAATTCCAAGTGATGATACAAGACACAAAGCTACTGATTACTGAGAATGATAATATAAACAGGGGAAGGGCGATCGCCCCTAATTTTCCATCAAACAACTTGGTTAAAAAACTATTCGTTGCCAAAGTAACCAATTCCAGAGAAGATTTTAACTCCCCTTCAGGGGTGAAATGAGACTGATAAACATTAGGGAAACTACTATCTAAAAATAACAGATCATTACCAACATCATTACGGGCGATTAACAAATTATTAAAGTTATTTTGAGCATTTTCATAATTAACAAATAACTCATTTTGTAATCGCACCAATTGACGACAGACGGGTAATTGTTCCATGGGTACATTATCCCAATCCTGGGTGTGCTCTTGCCATGTGCCGTGCATTTCTGCATACAAAGAATACCAACGGGGATTAGAATGAGGAAGACTATTTAATTCTTCTTGTCCTTTTTCACATCGTTCTTTTACTGCTACATATTGAGGAGAAGTAGCATTTTTAAAAACCTCCATATTTTCTTGTTCAATTATCATCTGTTTCTCAACAATTTCTTGGGCTTTTACTTCCGTTAATTTCGACTGATTATTAAATAACTCTACCCCAATGCCCGATGCGACAGATTGAATAACATTTAAAATAACTAACCCAGAAAATAACCCTGCTTTTTTGACTAAATGATAATTTTTGTTACTTGTATTAATCTTAGTTGATAAATCATTACTAAACTTAAGAATAATAATATTCATAACAATAGTAATAAAAAATGCCCAACCACTACCCAACGACTTGAAAGCAAAAAACCACAATGGACTATTACCCACAAAATCAATCAAATTACTAGCATTAATAAGACGGGAAACCACCACCGCATCATCTCTCACCTTATCTGTAACATAGGATTTGCCATAATATTCCGTGGGAATGCTTAATAAATAATTTTTGATTATTTTGACGAATAGATTATCAGGTTGACTTGGTTTTATTTCTCCTTCTTTATCAACCATCGCCACCAAGTGGGCATAACGAGGATTGGTTTCAATCCATTTAATTAAGGCGATATAGTCAGGTAATTCTTTGATATTTTCTTCTGTTTCTTCTTGATTAACTACTTCTAAAGGTTTAGTTTCTGGGGCTTCGTTTTTATTGGTAGATGATTTGACGATGTCAATGTCTTCTAAATCAGCAGACTCAACAATTATGATTTCCTCGTTTTCCTTTGGTGCAAACTGCTCATTATCCATCGAGTTACTTCCCTTGTTTATCTCAACAATTACTAATGTACAGATTTTTTTAATAATTTACATCTTTTTCATGCGAATAAGGCTAAAGATATGTGGGGTAAAGATTTTAGTTAGTATTTACCACAGTCTATTTAATATCAAATCCGATGCAGAAAGTATATAATCCAGCTTTGCAATGAATTATGAGACTAATAGTTTATCGTTGAATAGAACTAAGGTATATTTTGATTGACAGATTTAGTATAGTTACTCTAATTTATTTATTGACTTTTGCAAAGAAAAACAAAGCAATATAAAGAAAATTCACATTCGCTTAAAACACGATTCTTATCCTAAAAATTGTTTTATAGTAAAGGGAATAATATTAATCAAAATTTAAATGGTAGTTTATACAGCAATTACCTTTTCTCCAGTGCAGGGATTTATAGAAAAATCCCGTAAGCTGAGGGATTTATATGGTGCATCTTTGATTTTGTCTTATCTAAGCAAAAAAATCGTTGATAGTGCAGAGGATAACCAATGTAAGATTATTTCTCCCGGTTTGCCGAAGTTGGCAAAAGGAATGCCGAATCGTATTCTTATTAAAGGGGATTTTCCGCAGGAGTTGGTTAAAGAAACCTTGGTTAACTCTTGGAAAAAAGTCCTCTGGGAGTGTAAAGCATGGATTGAAAGTCATGTGTCTGATGTGGTTTACACTTGGGATAGAGACTGGGAAATGTGGGCAACCCATACTTGGGAATTTTTTTGGGGGTAGGGGGATTCTATTACTTCCGCCATCGAAGACTTGGAAAGTAACAAGTTATCTCGGGATTGGGTTGGTATTAATTGGATTGGTGAAAGTTCCAGTTTAACAGGTACAGATGCGATCGCATTTAACCGTTTAGGAAGTGGACATCGTAACCCAAAAACGTTAAATAAAGCTCAAGATAAACAACAGATTGATGATTTTTATCTTAAATTATCCGCAGTTTTAGAAAACAGCACAGAAGAAGCCACGGAAGGCAAAGTTTTAGACTTAAACGAACGATTAAGCATACCAGAATTAGTTAAAAGATTAATCACTTTACCTAATACTGGAATACCCCAAAAATTTTCTAAAAATGATCTTCCTTTTCCTGAAAAGTTTAGCGAATTAAGCCGTAAACCAGACCCCGAAAATAATATTACAGGACAATGGACAGGATGGTTTATGGGGGATGGTGACAAAGTAGGTGATCATCTTAAAAAATTGCTTAATGAACCTAATGGAGAACAAAAAATTAAAGATTTTAGTGATGCCATGCGTCAATGGGGGGACAATTTAAGTAATAATTTTCCCCGTGATTTAGGACGTATTATTTATGCAGGGGGAGATGATTTTTTGGGGGTTATTTATAGTAAAAAAAGGGATGTAGATGATTCCCCAGAATTGAAAAAGAAAGCCTTAAGATGGCTATCCACTCTTAAGCAAGAATGGCAAAAACACGGTCAGGATATTACCCTAAGTGTGGGCTTTGTGTGGGTGGCGGGAAGTGTACCGCAACGGGATGTTTTACAACATTGTCGAGAGGCGGAAAAAGTCTCGAAAAATAAGGGCAGAAATCGAGTAACCCTGCGTATTGTCTTTAATAGTGGTCAATATGTGGAATGGACTGTGCCATGGGATGATCTAGGTTTGTTGTCGGCATATGAAGATAGAGACAAACAAGAAAATTGGGCTCATATTTACAATGATTTAGTTCAATTAAAAGCCCGTCATAGTATTAGTTTTAATCCTTCTTTAAAATTTGAAAAAGATGTTAGTTTAAGTAAGGCTTTACTAGATATTTATTTTCAGAATAAGGGTGATTATCTTTTTAGCAAACGTGAAAAATTAGTAGGAGATAAAGATCTAAATAATTTTAATATTTGGGTTAATAATTTAGTTGAAGTAGGATGGCAGTTTTGCGGTTAAAGGTTATACCAAATCCGATGTAGAAAGTATATCATCCAGCCTTGCAATTAATTACAAGGCTAACAGTTTATTGTTCAATGAATTGAACTAAAGTATATTTTGATTCACGGATTGAGTATTAGTAGTAAACTCTTTAGAGTTGAAAAAAAAGACTAAAGTCTTCACTACAAACATTTTTTTTAAGGGCAATAATTATGTTCAAATATTTAATAAATATTAAGCCGTTAGGTTATCTCTACGGTAGTGCAGGAGGCTTTTTATCTCCTGAAAATCTTGTGGGGCGATCGCGTTCTAAATTTCCCCCAGATCCTGCCACAGTATCAGGATTATTCTTCAGTGCTAATAAAAATTTAGCCATAGAAAGTCAACAAAATTTAGTAGATAAACTGCACATAGCAGGGCCATTTTGGGCAAAAGAAAACAACATTCAAGACTTTTATATTCCCATTCCATGGACAAAAATTATCGATGAAAAAGAAAGCGACGAATGGGAAATAAACGAAGGAAAATGGCAACGAAAAAACAGAGAATTAACCCCAGCTTATAAATGGCAAAAAATTAGTCAATGGAATCAATCAGCCCAAGAAATAAAAGACAATCAAGCCACAGAAACAAGCCCATGGCAATTCGTACCCATGTTACATCCCAAAATGAGACTGGATGAAAGACATACCGAAGAAGGGGGATTGTTTCTCGAAAACGCCGTGCAGATGGATGATGATACTTCTCTTGTGTATCTTTCCACCTACCAGTTACCCGACGGCTGGTATCGTTTCGGTGGTGAAAATCACCTCGTAGAAATCAACAGTATCCCCCTTAATACCCCGACTCAACAACTATTCCAACAACCCATTACCAAAGCCTTTGCACTGATTTCGTCCGCCGTGTGGGGTTCAAATCGTCTTTCCCGTCGCTATCCCGAAGCCGACTCCTTTCCCAAAATTGACAAAATTCTTACCGACAGGGCGATACCCTACCGCTATCGTGCGGGGGGAAGAATGGGCAGAGGGCGTTATGCCGTCAGTGCAGGAAGCGTCTATGTGTTGTCAGAATCCCTCAATAAATCATGGTGGGATTGGGATGAGGATTGGTTTCCCAAAGAAGGCTACTCCCTCAAAAGGGTAGGTAGTGGTTTGTGTTTACCTTTAGCAATTAATGGAGTTAACTAAAAATGTATAAAAAAGCCTACGGTATCATCGAAACTTTAGCACCTGTTCATGTGGGCGCCACCGCAGGGGAAGAAAGTGGCAATTTAAACCTTATTTTCCGAGATCAATTCACCCTCACAGGGGTTATTCCTGGTAGTTCTATTCGGGGTCGTTTTCGCTCAGAAATGTTGTTAAATAAGGGTAAAGACGACAGTAATCAATGGTATGGACATGATGCGGATGCGGGAGTTACCGACAGCACCACAGAATCGCTGGTTAAGTTTGAATATGCCTCTGTTGTTTGGCTTCCTGTATTTTGCCCCGGGCAACCCGTTGTATGGGTAAGTTGTCCTAAACTATTAAAACGCTATAAACGTATTACGGGTATTACTGATCCTGTTCCCCAAGTTTACAGTGGTTCATCGGTATTAAAACCATTGACCGTGGAAAATCGACCTACCCTATTTTTTAACTTTGGTTTCCTCACCATTGATCATCCCAGACAGAATTTAAAGCCATGGTTTCCTTTTGGGGAGGAGTTACCTGCGGTAGTGGTGGCGGATGATGAAATTGCTATGATTCACGATATGGCGTTGTATCGTCAGAGCAGGGTGCGCCTAGATGAAAATGAGAAAATAGCGGTAAAAGGTGCTTTCTTCAACACTGAGGCTTTGCCAGAGGGTACACAAATGATTTTTCCTGTGGCTATCAAGAAAAATCAGGGGGAATGGAAACCTTTTGAGGATGATTCCACTACGGGGGAGATTTATCTAGGGGGTTTGGAGTCTATTGGTTTTGGACATTGTGCGGTGGAGTTGCGAGGGCTTTAGATTTACTTGAGGTGAGGGAAATTTGATCCCCCCCTAACCCCCCGCGAATTCGGGGGGAATAAAGGTTAATAATTTATTATTTTGGAGAAATAACAATGGCTTGGAATTCGTATAATTTGGATCAGGCGGCGCATGATTTAGTATTGAGATATAGGGGTAGTGATGCGCTTAATCAGGGTTATAAGATGCGTATGACGGTTTCTTATGGTTTGGAACGTTTTTGGGGTGAGCAATTTCGCTTACAGGGTACCCGTGGCAGTGAGGAAAAAGCACGGTATTGGCGTGATACTTGGCAAAAGTTGGTAGAAATTATGGCAATTGCAGGGGTTAATTTACCTAATGATAATGTTAGTGCTAATAATACTCAACAAATTAAAGCCATGGCAGATTTATTATGGAATTTTGATCAAGAACAGCGCAAAGTTGCGATCGCAGTTTTGACCCAGTTAACAGAATCTATGGTGTGGTGGACACAACGTTATAAATAAATAGAAGTAGGGCGAGGAATTGCCTCGCCATTAAATAAATGGAAGATTATTATTATGACTCATCAGTTACTACTAAATGTCCCTGAAAATATTTATCAAAAACTTATTAAAAAAGCTAAAAAACAGGGAGAAACTTTGGAAAATATGGTTCTTAATTACCTAGATCAAGTTAATCTTGAAGCAGAAGAAGATCCTCTCGAGCAATTTATCGGAGCATTTGATAGTAAAAATAGTGACTGGTTGGAAAATCATGATTACTATTTAGGACATTCTCATGTGGAGTCTATTGATTAATGCAATGCAAATATCTAACATTTTTGTAGATACTTCAGGATGGGGTAATTTAGTAGATTCCTCCCAAAATTACCATCAGGATGCTGTCAAAATTTATAGACAAATAATTCAGAATAAAAAGAAATTAATTACCACTAATTATATTATTTCAGAATTAAGCGTTCTCCTCTCAAGTCCTCTTCATATTCCAAGAGTAAAAATTATTGAGTTTATTAATAGTTTAAAAATATCTAACCATGTGAACATAATTCACGTGGATGAATATATAGATAGTTTAGCTTGGGATTTGTTCAAAAATCGTCCTGATAAAAATTGGAGTTTGGTTGATTATTCTAGTTTTATTTTAATGAAAGAAAAAAGACTAACTCAAGCATTAACAAATGATCATCATTTTGAACAAGCTGGACTTATTCGATTACTAAAAAAATAACTATTATTTAGAGGAAAAAAGATGCCTAACTATAACAATGTACCCCTGATGTTTAGAAGCCAGTTACCAGGGCGCTGTCAAATTCAAAGATTAGTACCTGGTGCCAATGTACAAGATGCCGAAAACTGGGCGGATGAATGGGTGGAAGAATTAGAGGAAAAAGATTATCAATTTCGTGACAATGTCGAAACAAGGGAATATCAATTTACATGGCGCTTTATTACCAACAGTGGGCAAGATGAGGGGGTAATTCGCCCTGTGATTGGTGCGAAGGGATTTCCTTATTTTCCAGGTTCGAGTATGAAGGGCGCTTTTTGGCGTAGTTGCCCCAAGGATAAACGGGCTTTATATTGTGGTTATGAGAAAGATGGAGAAAGTCACGCCGGTATTTTACGTTTCCATGGGGGTTATCCTGATAAAGAATGGATGTTCGAGGAATTGGTGGATGTGGTGCATCCTCAAGAGGATTGGCAGGTAAAAAATGGTGGTAACCATTCAGCTTTTATTCAAATTTCCCTATACAAGCCTAAATTTACTTTTGGTATTACTTCCAAAAAGCCCCTAAGTGATGGGGCATGGAACGAAATTTGGCAAATATGGGAAGGTGCGATCGCACAGGGACTCGGTACAAGGGTAAGTGCTGGATATGGTCAAGTAAAATTAACAAATCGTCACGAATTAAACTCCCTCCTTACCGTCAACCTCAAAGGGAAAGGATTAGCCTCCCAATTGATTAATAAAAAGGGTGAATTTCGAGCCAATATGTTTAAAGCCGCCCTACGGGGGCATACCCTCAGACTCCTTGGGGGTGTCACCGATGCTAACACTGCCGAAGCCATCACCAAACAACTTTGGGGAGGATTTGCAGGGAGAAACGGGGCAGTAGTGGGAGAATTGGGCATCGTTTTTGATGCCATTGATTTAGAATTAGACGACTTTACCTACACTCCCGCCCGTCGCCCTTTTGATATGCCCATATATCAACTCAATCATGGCAAACTTGATATATTATCCATGAAAAATATATCCACCGCCAGACAAAACAACCTTAAAAAATTCCTCAAAAAACTACTACAATTTAGCCTCTTTATCGGTGGTTTCGGTAAATCATGGCGCAGAATTGATCATCGTTTATTTTATCCAGACTACTTAGAAAATGGCAGAAAACCCATGATTGGTTGTCATTGGGAATTTATTAAACCCTCCACAGGCTTATTTATTACTGTCAATGAATTAGAAGATTTAACCAAATTCCTTAATAGTGTTCACAGTAATATGAAAGGATGGGTTACCTACAACAAAAAACAGTTAAATCCCCAAGGAGCAAACTGGCGAGAAACTTTCAAAAAAGGTAATGTACAAGTATGGGGAAGAATTGCTGAAAATAAACTGGATAGTGAAGCCATAGACTTTTTCCATGGACAATATCAAAGAGATAAAACCATTAAACAGTCAACTTTAACAGGCAGAATGGGGCGTATCGGCAGAATAATTCATCGCATGTATCCTAGAAGAATTAAACGAGAAGATAACAAAATTTTAGTGACTAAGCAATATGTGGAGTTATTAACTATCTTCCCTGATGACAGTCAAAAAACTCGAGAATTTATCCAATATTTACGCTCTAATGTAAGCGACTTTAAACAACTTTGGTAATTATAAAATTCCCCTATAATTAAATAACTTAGGGGTCAAATATTTCTAAATTAATAAATATAGAAACATGGCAATAATCTTACTATCTTTTGTTGGCAAACAAGATCCTTTTCCACAAAAAAACCAAGAAGAAGGATCAATTGTTACTCTCATAAAAGAATTATCGCAACACAAAAATCAAACCATCAAAAATGCCATTTTATTACATACCGAAGGCACATCCACAGAAGCAGAATTAACCAGAGATTGGATACAAGAAAACTATTCTTGTGATGAGATACAATTAATACCCGTTATTAATCAATTATCCGATGATCCTGTCAATTTAACCTTAGCCATACAAGAAGCAAAAAAAGCGCTGAGAATAGCTCAAAATCTTCAACAGAAAGGGGATATATTAGCATTTAATGCCTCTTCTGGTACTCCTGTAATGAAATCCACTTGGGCTATTTTGCAAAGTGCAGGTTATGCACCCCATAGCAATGTGTGGCAAGTTAGAAATCCCTATCAATTAAAATCCAATCAAGAGCGAGTTTTTCCTACTAATTTAAATAGTCTTAAAAAGGAATTTGATTTACAAATTATTACAAAACAAATTATAAATTATAACTACAGTTCTGCATTATTAACTATTAAAAATAGTAGCCTATATCATCCTAAAATTGAGGATGCTATTAATTATGGAAAATTGAGATTATCCTTTAATTTTAATCAAGCCTATAGCTTAGTTAATAAACATGATGATAAGGTTATGAAAAATTTGGCTAATGAACTTGGAGCATTGAGACAAAAAAACTTACTTACCCTGATTAAAGAAGTTTATTTTAAAGCTAGTGTTAAATTAAAGCAAAAAGAATATGCTGATTTTTTGGTGTGGTTAGTGGCTTTTCATGAGAATTTATTGAAATATTTACTAATGAAACAATTTGGGGATGAGTCTCAATGGGCAAGTAAAAGATGGCCAGATATTCAAAAGGATATTATTAATAATATACGAGATTTTGATCATGGAAGATTACAAGAGCAAATAGAACAAGAATACCCTAATCTGAGATTTTTAAATATTCCTGTTATGATGAAAATCATACAATATAATAACTATAATAAACAAGAATTAATAGAAAGAATAAATTTATTGGATAGATATGTGAGAGATCGGAATTTATTTATTCATGAAATAACAGCTATTAATGATATTAAAAAACCTGAAGATTTAGATAGGGAAATGTTTAAAATATTACAACAGTTAACTAAAAAAATGCCTGATATTAATCCTTTTGATTACTTAAATAAAATTATTTTACGTAATCTAAAAATACTTTCTAATAAATATTAATTGTATATGTTATGTCACTTTTTAATTGGTGTACCAGCTTCAGGAAAATCTACGTTTGCTAAACTTTTAGCTCAAACGGGTAATTATCAAATTATCTCCACTGATACCGTCCGAAAACAACTTTATGGAGATGAAATAATACAGGGAAATTGGCAAGAAATAGAGCAAAAAGTTATTGAGCAAATTAAACAAGCCTATGACAAAAATTTGCCAATAATTTATGATGCGACTAATACAAAAAGACCATGGAGATTTGATTTTTTAAATAAAATACGAGAAAGGGTTGGTAAAATTGACTGGGTAGCTTGGTATCTCAATCCTGACGTGGATACTTGTAAAAAGCGTAATCAAGAAAGAGATAGACAAGTGCCGGAATATATCATTGATGAGATGACAAAATCTTTGAGAAGGTTTCCCCCCCATGTGGCTGAGGGTTTTATTCATATATATGAAGTTAAAATTGATACTCCGTATAAGTTATCGTTTATTACGAAGAAATTAGACTCGTTAAATCGTCGGATTATTAATAGGCATAATCGCACTAATGTAGATAACATTACTCTCCATCGTTATTCTAGGTTAATGGATTTCGATCGCCTCTTACACCTGATTTCTCTCCTCGCTTCCTATTCTGAGTTGGGTAATTTACAATATGCCTATCCTCAAATTATTGAAAATATTTTCGGGGAGTTACTCTCTTTTGATGATTCTATCAGTGAAATAACCGCTATAATGGCAAGATTAAAAGGCACTATTTATGCTGATAAATTAGCCATTGCTGAAGATTTAAAATTTCTGGGAAATTATGGTTTAGTCAATGGTGGAGAAAAAGATTATAAATATCAAGAAACTGTAGTAGTTGATCAAGATATTGTTACCCATTATGCTTCTGATAAATATACTTTTGAGAGAATTTTAAATACTATTAAAACAATCCTTGATAATCCTTTTTTACCTACTGTAGAAGCAGAGTATCTCAATCAATATTTTCCTGAATCTCAACATAAAGATGATCCCACAAAATCTAGTTTATCAGGACATCTAACCAATTTAACAGTACATTTAATGGCACAGGAAAAATGTCATATCAAGCATCTTAAAGCAAGGCGAGATTTACTGCGTAAAGATATTGAATATATCCTTAAACCCTATCAAATTTTACCTAATACTATGCGTAATGGTTACTTTCTTGGCACAGGTATTCTTTCTCCACAAGAATTAATTGATACTTTTCGTCTATTGCAAACCCAAGCCAAAAATATTGATGATCCCCTTGCCCTTAATTTATATAATGACTTTGAGCGTAAGATGAGATTAGCCCATTTTGATGATAATTATATTTATCCCGTAAGGGCGATCGCCAATAGGTCTATGATAGATACTGATAGCTTAGATTCAAAAACCCTGAGTAATCAAACCGAAAGGCTACAAAATCTCATTGAACAAAGAAAATTAGTTAAACTGAATAAATTTGCCAATCGTGCTAGATATGAAGGGGAAACAAACGGAGGTTTTGACGCTTGGTTATTACAGATAGTATTTTATAACTTTGCTTGGTATCTCGGCTTTCAACACCAAGGAGGAGAAAAAGATAAATTATTTCGTTTTGAGCGTTTAGATAGACTTTATATCGAACAAGAAACCCCTCAAACCCAAACCATCATCCAACAAAAAAAAGCCTTAAATCATTTAAATAAACTGCTATCTGCTAGTTATGGTATCTATCTTGGCAATGACATTCATCAGCAAAAAACATTTTTAAGTAAGCAGAAAAAAAATGCTGAAGTAAAAATAGAATTATGGTTTAGTGAAGATATTTTTAAGTTTATTGCCGAAGGTACAAAAAGATTTTCTACTCAACAAATGAAAATGACTAAACCTGCTTTTAGTGTTTATAATTCTTCTATATTTAGTTTAGATAAAAGTCCAGATAATAACAAACCTTATCGTTTTCAAGTTACACTACCCATATGGTCATTAAATGACTTTGATTTAATCCGTTGGATACTAGGTTTTGGTGGTGAAGTAAAAGTGCATCAGCCAGAGATATTAAGAACAAAAATTATTGAAATTTCAAAAAATATTATGGATGTTTATTAGTATTTGATTTAACCTCCGTTCGGGATTTGTCACTAGGGGAAATGAGGAGTTAGGGCAATAATAGTTTGATTATTTATTGTCAATTGTTCATTTTTCACATTTTTGCAAAACTATAAATCTTATCTCGAATTTAGATTAATTAATATCATATCCAATCGATCAACTTCCATTAAATCTGACTATATAAACGTAATGGATTAATGTAAGCTAACTTTTTTATCAAAAATCTAAAATTTAGTCATAGCAGAGAAAATTAAGTTAGATTACTTAGCTTGTGTTTGCTCTTAATGAATGATTTTAACTATAATATTGAGAATAGTTATCTATAGTTGGCGATGTTGGAAAGAGAAACAAGGGCAAGTTATTTGTTTGATTTTACGAAGATAAAATATCGTTTACCAATTTTTTTTTGGTATCTGACATTAATAACCATAGCTATTTTAATTAGCATCCCAATTTTAACTATTGCGCTCAGTATTTTTGGTGATAATCGAGACATCTGGCAACATTTAGTAGAAACAGTTTTATCTAGTTATATTACCAATTCCCTTGTACTGATGTTAGGGGTTGCGGTGGGAGTTTTAGTGGTAGGGGTAGGCTGTGCGTGGTTGGTAACCATGACGGAATTTTGGGGAGTGAGATGGTTAGAATGTTTTTTGTTAATGCCCCTTGCTTCCCCTGCTTATCTGTTAGCCTATGCCTATACTAATTTATTAAGTTATTTTGGCCCTGTACAAATATGGTTGCGAAATACTTTTAATTGGGAAAGTTTTGATGATTATTGGTTTCCCGAACCCCGCGGTATGTTAGGGGCGATCGCCATGTTAATCTTAGTACTATATCCCTATGTTTATCTTTTAACTAGGGTTGCCTTTTTAGAACAGTCCATATGTACCATCGAAGCCAGTCGTTCCCTAGGTAACAATCCATGGCAAAGTTTTTTAAAAGTGGGCTTACCCCTTGCACGTCCTGCAATTATGGCAGGTTTAGCCCTCGCCCTCATGGAAGCCCTTAACGATTTTGGTACGGTTCAATATTTTGGGGTAAATACCTTCACCACAGGTATCTACCGAACTTGGATAGGTATGGGAGAAAGACAGGCAGCGGCTCAATTATCTCTTTTACTTATGGGATTTATTGTATTCTTAATTTTATTAGAAAGATGGTCTAGGGCTAAGGCTAAATTTTATCAAGGAGGGGCAAATGATAAATTACCCCGTTATCAACTAGGATGGGGCAGAGGTTTTTTGGCGTTTATATTTTGTCTTTTACCCCTTAGCCTGGGTTTTTTGATTCCTACCCTTTATCTATTGCACCTAACCGTTACTAATATTGATGTTACTCTTAATGATCAATTTTGGACTTTAACCCGTAATAGTTTTATTTTAGCGATTATTTCCGCTCTGATTGCCATTGCGATCGCCCTTACCATGGCCTATGGAGAAAGATTAATTCCCTCATTAACCGTCAAAACTTCCATCAGAATAGCATCCCTTGGTTACGCCGTACCAGGTTCAGTCATTGCCGTTGGTATCCTCATACCCCTAGGTAATTTTGATAATATCATTGATCAAATCATGGTACGTCAATTTAATATTTCCACAGGATTAATTTTAAGTGGCACAGTATTTGCCCTCATCTATGGATACCTTGTGCGCTTTTTAGCCGTCTCCTTCCATACCATTGAATCAAGCCTCGGAAAAATAAAACCAAACCTGGATGACGCCTCCCGTAGCTTAGGATTAGGAACAATACAAACCCTATTTAAAGTCCATCTACCCTTAATGTGGGGAGGAATCCTAACCGCCATTATGCTCGTTTTTGTGGACGTAATGAAAGAATTACCCGCCACCCTCGTCATGCGCCCTTTCAACTTCGACACCCTCGCCATCCGAGTTTATCAATATGCCTCCGATGAAAGGTTAGTAGAAGCCTCTGCCCCCTCCCTAGCCATTATCATTGCAGGAATCATTCCTGTAATTATTTTGAGTTATCGTATTGCCAAATCTCGGCAAAGATAAATATTACACAAACCCTATTTTTACTTGAATTTGGAATAACATTTATCGTCTTGTAAAGGCGTGAATAATTGACAATTGACAATTGACAATGAATAGTTGAACTATTTTACTCTTACTCCCCATCCCCTCCACTCCCCATCTCCCATACTGACAAATCCCGAACTGAGGTTATTTTAAGTTATGACCTGCAAACCTAATAATCCTTATGTGAATCTGAACAAAAATAATTGCTAGTAGTTCTCAATATAATGATATTATGTTATCCATGATTAATAATAATAATTAGTATCTAAGTAGCGTATTCCACATGAGCAACATTAGTAGAAGAAAATTTTTAGGGGCAAGTGCCGCCGCCACCCTCGCCACCGTATCCCTTCGAGAATTAATTCAAGCAGGGGAAGCATCCGCCCAAGGACAACAAATCAATCTTTATTCATCTCGTCACTACAACACCGATCAAAGACTTTACACTGATTTTGAACGACTAACAGGAATTAAAGTCAATTTAATTGAAGGTAATGGAGATGAATTATTTGAAAGAATTCAAAGCGAAGGAAACAATAGCCCTGCAGATATTTTTATGACCGTTAACGCCGCTAACCTTTGGCGAGCGCAACAGGCGGGACTATTTAGCCCTGTAAATTCCTCCACCCTGCGCAATCTTATTCCCAGTTATTTAAGAGATCCTGGCAATAATTGGTTTGCTTTTAGTAAAAGAGCTAGGGTAATTATTTATAACAAAGAAAACGTCAACCCCAATGAGCTTTCCACCTATCAAGATTTGACCGACACCAAATGGAGAAATCGTTTGGTCATGCGTAGCTCTAGTAATATTTATAACCAATCCTTGACCGCAGGAATGATCGCCAATTATGGTGCAGATGCTACGGAAAATTGGTGTCGTGGTCTTGTGAGCAATTTCTTGCGTCCCCCCCAAGGCAACGATCGCGCCCAGATTGAAACCGTGGCTTCTGGGGTTGCCCATGTAACTTGTGCAAATACTTATTATTTGGGTAGTTATCGTTCTTCTAATGATCCTAACATTCGAGCAGTATTGGATAAAATTGGTGTGTTTTTCCCCGATCAAGATGGGCCTGGTACTCATATTAATATCAGTGGTGCTGGGGTATTGAGAAATGCTCCTAACCGTGCAGGGGCGATCGCCTTTTTAGAATATTTATTAAGCGCTCCTGCTCAAAACTACTTTGCCCTTGGTAATACGGAATATCCTGTAGTAGAAGGAGTTGCCATTGATCCTCTCTTACGTTCCTTTGGTACTTTTAAAGAAGATACTAGCGGAGTTTTCAGACATGGTCCTAACTCTGCGGCGGCCATTAGAATTATGGACCGTGCTGGTTGGGCATAAGTGAGTCCCTATTAAGGCTATTGAATTTTAGATCGTTTTATATATTTCGGGCAAGGGATAGTAATCCCTTGTTCTTTTTTGTAAAGAAAAGATGATCATAAACTAGAAACTTTAGCAATAAATGATCCATTTGGGGTATATTGATAACTGTTGAGAAGATTTCTTATCTAAATCTGTTTAGTTTTTTTTATTTATTAAGACCATGTCCGATTCAGTCATTCTTCAAGTTAGCGAAGTCAGTAAACAATTTCATCCCAATCAACTTCCTGCTGTTAATAAGGTAAGTTTTGAGTTACGTAAGGGAGAGTTACTGGGCTTGTTGGGGCCTTCGGGTTGTGGTAAAACTACTTTGTTAAGAATGATTGCGGGTTTTGAGAAACCTAATGGGGGTCGCATTGAGTTAGCGGGGCAGGTTGTCAGCGGTGATGGTTTTTGGGTGGTGCCGGAGAAACGACAAACGGGCATGGTATTTCAAGATTATGCGCTTTTTCCCCATTTGACCGTGGCCGATAATATTGCCTTTGGTTTAAAAAGTAAAAAGCCTCGCTTTAGTCGTGGGGAGATTCTCCATCGGGTGCAGGAAATTTTAAATTTAGTGGGTTTGGCTGGATTGGAAAAACGTTATCCCCATCAGCTTTCAGGGGGGCAACAACAGCGTATTGCTTTGGCAAGGGCGATCGCCCCTCAACCCGAATTAATCCTTTTAGATGAGCCTTTGAGTAATCTTGACGTGCAAGTAAGGGAAAGGTTACGCCACGAAATCAGAACTATTCTCAAAAGTACCAACACCGCCGCCATTTTCGTTACTCACGATCAACAAGAAGCAATGGCGATCGCCGATACCATTGGGGTAATGCAACGGGGTAATTTAGAGCAATTAGACACCCCGGAGAATCTCTATGTTCAGCCCCAATCAAGGTTTGTGGCCGAATTTGTCACCCAAGCTAATTTTGTGGATGCAACAAGGGAAAAGGATAATATTTGGATGACGGAGTTAGGGGAGTTAGAGTTAAACATTCCCGTTGCCTGTGATACAGGGGAGTTGATGTTTCGCCAAGAAGATGTAATATTATCCCCCGATGAACAAAGCCCCACCATCGTCCAAGAAAGAGAGTTCTTGGGAAGGGAATATCGTTACTGTTTACAAACCCCCTCCGGTAAAAGGGTTCATGCTCGAACTAACGCTTCTACCCAACTGCCCATTGGCACAAAAGTTAAATTAAGTATTTGCCCTGGGGGCGCTCGTATTTTCCCCGCAGCTTAAGAATAATTATGTTATAATATGAGGTGCTTATGCTGTGGAAAGGTGGCAGAGTGGTCGATCGCGCTCGACTTGAAATCGAGTGACTGGCAACAGTCCGTGGGTTCAAATCCCACCCTTTCCGTATTATATTAATTCTCCAAAGCCTTGAGATAGTCTATGGCAGCTTGTAGTTTTGAGTCATAGGACATGGCAAATTGCGAAAACCAAAACCCCTCATCGGAGTTAGGATTAAGATTTTTGAGCCATCGTTGGGCTTTTATGGTTAATTCTTCTCTCTTTTTAGCTTCAGCTTTAGCTAATTCCTCTTTTTTTCTAGCTTCGGCCTTAGCTTTCCTTTGGGCTTCTAACTCCTGTCGTTTAATTTCTTCAAAATCATGGTTAGAAATTTGTTCACGGGGTTTAATTTTACTCTGTAAATTTTGGGTGAGGGAGGCTAGGGCATCATCTACCCCTGAAGATTTTGGGGATGGCCTAGGGGGAGCTTTTTTTTGTTTAAACTGCGCTTCTATATCTGCTAATAAGTTTTCTGACTGATTATCTTTTTTTGGGGTAGATTTTTTTTGATATTGATTGGTTAAACTGGCTAACACAGAATCAATAGGATCATTTTCTGGGGGATGAGTCATGATTAAGTTAGCTTTTTGATTACACTTTCTTCTATTATATGTCGTTTTTTTTCCATTACTTTTGACAATTGGTCTTTTTTATGGGGGTCGATGGGGGTTTAGAATATAAATAGATATTTTTTTGATCGTCTTATTTTTATTAAATAAATTTAACCTATGGATTTAGTTGCCCTACAAAGTACCTTAGACAATATTTCTTTTGCCGTCTTATTCGTTACAATGCTTCTTTATTGGGTTGGCACTGCTTTCCCTAATTTGACTTGGTTACCCAAGTTAGGCACTACGGGAATGATTATAGCTAATCTGGCCATCGCCACTTTACTGGGGGCAAGATGGATTGAGGGGGGTTATTTCCCTTTGAGTAATCTTTATGAATCCCTCTTTTTCCTGACTTGGGGAATCACGGTGGTTCATTTAATCGCCGAAAATATGAGCGCTAGTCGCTTGGTAGGGGTTTTTACCGCCCCTGTGGCCATGGGCATTACAGCTTTTGCCACCCTTTCCTTACCCTCAGAAATGCAACATAGTGAACCCCTCGTCCCTGCCCTGAAGTCCAATTGGTTAATGATGCACGTCAGTGTTATGATGTTTAGCTATTCTGCTTTAATGGTTGGTTCTTTAATTGCGATCGCCTTTTTAATCTTTACCCAAGGAAAAGAGATTCAATTGCGGGGTAGCTCGGTAGGTACTGGGGCTTATCGTAATGTTAAACAATTTAACTTAAAATATAACCATGAATCCATACCATCAGATTTAACCCCAAATCAAGGTGGCACTGCTGTATTAACAAAACCAGTACAAGGGGCGATCGCCCAGAATACCCTTAGCCCAGATCGTTTAAACTTAGTAGATACCCTCGACAACATTAGTTATCGTATCATCGGCTTAGGATTCCCCCTACTCACCATCGGCATTATTTCAGGGGCTGTGTGGGCTAACGAGGCCTGGGGTTCATATTGGAGTTGGGATCCCAAGGAAACATGGGCTCTCATTACTTGGCTTGTATTTGCCGCCTACCTCCATGCCAGAATTACTAAGGGTTGGCAGGGCAGAAAACCAGCTATTTTGGCCGCTAGTGGCTTTTTTGTAGTTTGGATTTGTTATCTTGGAGTCAATATTTTAGGTAAAGGATTACACTCCTACGGTTGGTTTTTCTAACTTCATAAACTAGGTTTTAGATTTTTATTGATCTTAAAAATTAATAGTTGACAATAGATTTTCAACCTAGTAGCTAACTAACTTAACCTGAGTTCGGGATAACATTTTTTGGTGAGGGCAGGGAATGGGTAATTAACCATTGATAATTAAATAAATTATTATCACCCATACTCCTCATCTCCCATACTCCTCATCACCCATACCCCCCATCACCCATACCCTCTATCGCCAATTGAAGTTAAACTAAGCTATCAACTACCATGCCTGTACATAACAACATCATGTAAAGAATAGAATATTTAAACATGGATTTTGCCCTATCCTTATCCTCTGGTTTTTGTTGTAACTCCCATGCTTTAGCTATGAAAAAAGTACCAAGGGCGATCGCACTTATGAGATATACTAATCCCGAAGTATGTAAAGGATAAATTAAGACAAAACTAAACACCACAGTAATAATAGTATAAATCCAGATTTGTTTTACCGTAGGAATAGCCCCTTCCACCACAGGCAACATCGGCACATTTACCTCAGCATAATCATCACTAATCATCAACGCCAAAGCCCAAAAATGGGGAGGTGTCCATAAAAAGATGAGGGTAAATATAGCCCAAGCACTCCAACTCAAATCCCCGGTTACAGCAGCCCAACCGACGAGGGGGGGAATTGCCCCTGCCGCACCACCAATAACAATATTTTGACTGGTGTGACGTTTTAGCCAATGGGTATAGATAAGCATATAAAACACAATGCCTGATAGGGCTAACAAGGCAGAAAGAAGATTAACCCAAAGGGCAAGAAGGGTAAAAGATGTGATACCTAATAAAGTACCAAAAATAAGAGCATGGGTAGGATGAACTTTTCCCGAAGGAATAGGCCGTTTACGGGTGCGCTTCATTTCATAATCAATGTCTTGATCATATACACAATTAAAGGTTTGGGCAGAAGCGGCGGCTAGTGTGCCTCCTAGGAGGGTGATGATTAATTGAAAGGGATCAATATTTCCACCAGAAGCGATAAACATTGAAGCGGCGGTGGTAATCAATAGAAGAGGAATAATCCTTGGTTTGGTAAGGAGATAATAACTTTTAATTACTTCCCTAAAGTTTTCGTTGCGAGGGTTTAAACTGGTTCCAATCATTATTATTATTTTTGTGAATCGATGGTTTATTTATGGTAGAATCGCTTTTTTTTCAAGAAAATAGTTCTTTATGGATTTAAGGATTAAAAATTGATAATCAAAAATAAACGAAAAATAAGCAGGATAAAATAGAATTTTATTTTTGTTTTTTGATCAATTATCTTTTTTTATTGATAACTCACTTCTCCATCTCTACTGGCAAAAACACTAAAAGATACTAAACTTCCAAATAAAGCGGCTCCAATGGTATGATGAGCGATGGTCAATGGTTCGACTTGGAGATGAAGATAAAAGGTTGCTATACCCAAGAGAATTTGACTCAAAAGCAATAGGGCGATGATTTTGGCGAGGTTTCTTAATTTTACTGCCAAAGCGGGGGTACGCCACGAAAGGATAATTACTAGGAGAGTGGTAATGGTGGGGGGCAATACCCCGATAATGTGACTATTCATCACCAAACACAGTTGTTTTCCTACGAAGCATTGATGGGCTGCCCATTGACTGGCTACCAATCCTCCTAAAATACATTGAATATATACCAGAATACTGGCAATAATGCTGATGGCTTTGAGATTGCCTACGGTGGCGGTGCCTTGATAGGGGCTAAGTTTACTACCGATAATCACTAGGGTGGCAAAGAATAATAGGGCAGTGCCAAGATGGGCAGTGACAATATCAAATCTGAGGAGTTGAGTGACGGTTAATCCCCCGAGAATGCCTTGAAATACAATTAGGCAAAGGGCAAAGGTGGATGCCCAGGGTAGCCAGCGGGGTAGGGCTGATTTTTTCCACCATGATAATCCTGTAAGGGCGATCGCACTTAGCCCAATAAATGAAGCATCGAGACGGTGAAACCACTCCAGAAATACTTGTAAATTCATCTGGTTTGTGGGTATTACTTGACCGTAACAAAGGGGCCAATCAGGACAGGCCAAACCAGCATTCATCACTCTAGTAGCCGCCCCAATGGCCATTAAAAGTAAAGTTGCGATCGCCATTTTCCACACCAACCATAACACCCATTTTATCGGTTTGCTAGGTTGTGAAGAACGGGGGATAGATGTATATAAAATAGATTCCGTCATACTGAACAAGGCAATTGATAACTGTACTTTTGATCCTAGCTTAAGATCAATCCCTTGAAAGTTGACCTACTTTTTATATTTTTCCCTGATTGTCTTTACAAAACTTTACAATTAGAACCATGGTGAGGTGTGAAGAATTAACAATGGACAATGGACAATTATTTTACTGCCTGTTGCCTTTTCCTAGCTGACAATTCTTATCCCAAACTGAAATTGATTACCCTTTTTGATTCATGGTTTCTGTTAATTTCTCAATGGCTTTAATGAGATTTTCTTGAACCACAATTTCGGGGTTTACTTCTTCTTCGGCGACGGCTTCTGCTTCTGCTTCGGCGATTTGTTGTTTACGCTCCAATTTACGTTTTAAGGACTCAAAAGAGCGAATAACCAAAAATAAACAAAAAGCAATCACTAAAAAATTAATAATTGCGGAAAGGAATAAACCATATTTGACTGCACCATAACTCAATTCTTCTAACTGACTTACCCCTGCGGCTTCTATGGCAGGATTGAGAATAAGGGGAGTGATGACATCTTCTACGAGGGAATTGACGATGCGCCCAAAGGCTGCACCGATAACCACCGCTACAGCTAAATCAATGACGTTACCTCGCATGATAAAGGCTCGAAAATCAGCTATAAATTTTTGTATGCCACTTTTGTTATTATTAGTTGTCATAATCTTTAAAGTCTATTTGCTATCATGTTTTTTATGAAAATAGCATAGTACACTTTGGAATTTAATAATCAAAAAAAAATGTTAAGAATTTTGTTTTTATGTTTAAATATAGAAACTTAATAGCTAATTGTAGTCTATTCAAATCCTTGATAAAAACATTTTTACTCCTGTAAATAATTCAATATATATTTAATATTTATATTTATTTTTTCATCGTAAATTAGTTATATTATCAAAGGTATTTTGAATTAAGACTATTATTTATAATTGATTACAAAAAAAAGAAAAGAGCTTGATTAACTGTCCATTATTTAGTGATTATCAAAAAATATGAATTGGTGGCGTAAACTTAAAAAGAATCCTCTGGCAAAAATCGGAGCAATAATTTTAATTATCTTTTATTTAATGGTTATTTTTGCTGATTTTATTGCTCCCTATGATCCCTATGTTTCCCAGACAGACGGTTCTTTACTACCTCCTACCAGAATATATTTAAATAATCAACAACAAGAATTTATCGGTCCCCATGTGTATCCTACCACCCAAGGGCCTACGGATTTAGATAGGGGCGATCGCCTCTTAAACGTAGATTGGGATAATCCATCACCCATTAAATTATTTGTAGAAGGCACTCCCTATCAATTTTTACAAATAAAATTACCCCTTCCACCTACTTTTGAAGAAACAGAAATTTTTGGCGGATTTACAGTCAATAAACACTTATTTGGCACTACAGGGGAAGGAAAAATCAACCTTTTAGGCACAGATGAACAGGGCAGGGATCAATTTAGTCGTATTTTATTCGGCGGAAGAATTAGCCTATTTATCGGTTTAATAGGGATTGCCATTTCTTTCCCCTTAGGAATGTTTATTGGTGGCATAGCGGGTTATTTTGGGGGTTGGATAGATAGCATTTTGATGCGATTGGTGGAAGTTTTAATGACCATACCCGGTATTTATTTATTAGTTGCCCTAGCGGCGGTATTACCCCCAAGTCTTAGCAGTGCGCAAAGATTTTTATTGATTGTTTTAATTACCTCTTTCATTGGTTGGTCTGGTTTAGCTAGGGTAATCCGAGGGCAGGTATTATCCATTAAAGAGCAGGAATTTGTTCAGTCAGCAAAGGCGATCGGGGCAGGGCCATTTTATATTATTATTCGTCATATCTTGCCCCAAACTGCAACTTATATTGTCATTTCCGCCACCCTATCTATTCCTAGTTTTATCGTTGCCGAATCGGTTTTAAGCCTTATTGGTTTAGGAATTCAACAACCAGATCCCAGTTGGGGTAATTTACTCTCTTTAGCTTCCAATGCTTCTATCATTGTTTTACAACCTTGGTTGATTATTCCCCCTGCTTTATTAATTATTTTGACTGTATTGTCTTTTAATCTCCTTGGGGATGGTTTACGGGATGCCCTTGATCCCCGTACGGTCAATAAATCCTAACAAACCTATTGAGGGTTAACCATTAGCCGTGTAATTTATTAATTGCAAAGATAGATTTTTTCTAATATTATTGTAAGGGTTTTATTCCTGCTAAATTTAAAATTTCGGGAATTAATTCTTCTTTTTTTACAGCCATTAAATGAACTCCTTGACATATAGTTTGAGCAATTTTAACTTGTTCAGAGGCTATTTTTATGCCTTCTTGGAGGGGGTTTTTTGCATTTTCTAAACGTTTAATAATGTGGTCTGGTATTTCTACCCCTGGGACGTATTTGTTAATAAAATGAGCGTTTTTTGCACTTTTTAAGAGGAATATTCCCGCTAATATGGGGCGATCGCCCTTAACCGCAATCTGGTTCATAAACTTATCTAACTTATCAAAATCGGTAATTAATTGACTTTGAAAAAACTGCGCCCCTGCTTCCAATTTCCTTTCAAAACGTCTTTGTAATCCAGACCAACTTTTAGACTGAGGATCAACCGCCGCCCCTGCAAATAAATCTAATTTCCCGTCAGGTAAGGGCTTATTATTAATATCAAAACCTTCGTTTAATTGATGATTAATTAACTTTAATAATTTAATAGATTCTAACTCAAAAACGCTCCTTGCTTGAAGATGATCTCCTGCTTTGATCGGATCTCCTGTTAGTGCTAAAATATTCCTAATTCCTAGGGCATAAGCTCCCATTAAGTCACCCTGTAAACCAATGGAGTTGCGATCGCGCCCTGTCACCTGACAAATAGGTTCAATGCCTTCCCTCAATAACAGTGCAGAAGCTGTCACCGATGACATTCTCAACACCGCCCGACTACCATCGGTAATATTAACCCCATGTACTCGATTTTTAAGTAGTTTTGCCACCTCCAACATCCTTTCTGGATTTCCCCCCTTAGGAGGGGTAACTTCTGCGGTAATTAAAAACTTTTTAAGGGCGATCGCCCCTCGCAATTTTGATGAATTATTATCCATTTTTATAGAGAATTGATTATGAAGAAAAAAACGTTTATCGTAACTTGAAACATTAACAAAATAAAAAATAAATATTTAAAAATAACTTAAAAAAGAATATATTTTATTAATAAACTATTAATAGCAAATGTTATTTAGAAAAACTTTAAACTAACAGCCCCCTAATGCTGTAGGGGGAGTAAAAAAATCAACCAACCAAAAATCCTAAAGCCTTCTTAACCCTTAAAAGAGTAGCACTAGCCACCTCATCAGCCTTTTCCTTACCATCCTTCAACACAGAATCAAGATAACCCTTTTCCCTGACAATTTCAGCATATTTATTCTGAATCGGAGTCAACGCCTTAATGGTTGCATCAGTCAACAAAGGCTTAAACTTACCCCAACCCATATCCGCACATTCCAAAGCAACCTCATCCCTCGACTTACCCGAAAAGATAGCATACAAACTTAATAAATTATTACACTCAGGGCGCTCAGGATCAAAAGCCAAACCCATCACAGGATCAGTTTTACACTTTTTAATCTTTTTCTTGATAAGATCAGGAGAATCCAAAAGACTAATACGGCTCAAATCAGAAGGATCAGACTTGGACATCTTTTTCGTACCATCAGCCAAACTCATTACCCTAGCCCCCTCCTTACGAATCAAAGGCTCAGGCACTTTAAAAACAGGATTTTCTTCCGTAGCAAAACGGTCATTAAAACGAATCGCAATGTCACGGGTTAACTCTAAATGTTGTTTTTGATCCTCACCCACAGGCACTTGATCAGCATCATACAACAAAATATCCGCCGCCATCAAGATAGGATAATCCAACAAACCAACACTCACATTTTCCCCCTGCTTAATCGCCTTTTCCTTAAACTGAATCATCCTCTCCAACCAATTTAGAGGAGTAACACAATTAAGCAACCATGCCAACTCACTATGGGCAGTAACATGGGATTGCAGAAAAATAGTAGAATAATTTAAATCAATACCACAAGCCAAGTACAAGGCCGCAATATTATAAGTATCTTGGGCTAAAACCTTCGGATCATGAGGTACAGTAATAGCATGAAGATCCACCACACAAAAAAAGTTATCATACTGGGGTTGCATCTCTACCCAGTTACGAATTGCCCCTAAATAATTACCGATATGTAAATTTCCTGTTGGTTGTACCCCTGATAAAATACGCTTTTTGCTCATTATACTTAGAATTTATGTAACTACCCAGTGGCAAATTATAACATTTATTAAGACTTTTTAAGATTGCTAAAATTAAGTACACATACCAATAAAGTCAATTACTTCTTTGACTAAATCAGGTTTTGTCACCACCAGAATAGTCGATCCCTTTTCCAAAATTGTATTACCATTAGGAATCATCAAATCTTCGTGGGGATGGGCTTGATAACCAATAATTAAAGTACCTGCAGGAAAACGAGAATCTTGGGCTAATTCTGCCAGACTACGACCAACAATGTAACATTGATTGGGAATAGATAGTTTAATAACTTCCACTTGCCCTTGTTCAAAGTGCATCATAGCATCCACTTGGGGATATTCGATCGCATTTACTATTCGATTAATTGCTAATTCTGTGGTACTAATAATATGGGTAGCCCCTGCTAAACGATAAGGCTCATAAAAATCACGGTCATTCATTCTCACAATAATTTGCGGTACTCCATAATGTTTTGATAGAGTTACCATGGCCAAATTTAAAGCATCTTCCCTTAATGCCGCAATCACCGAGGTTGCCTTACGAATTCCCGCCTCCATCAACAAGGTTGTATTAACGGCGCTACCCTCAAAAGCCATCACGCCGATTTTTTCCCTCGCATATTGACAGGCAAGGGGATCAATATCTATTACTGCTACGGTATGATTGATATTAACCAAAGTTTTGGCTAGTTCTAACCCCGTAATACCCGCACCACCTACTAAAATATACATTGTCTCCTCGTAATCCTAACTACTGCTAGATTATAATCAAATTTCTTGCCAAGGCCTTAAAAACACTTATTCCAAACCTAAAATTTTTTTCAATATTCTTTACTTAATTTTTTTCCATAAAGCTAAACCGCCTCCCCTTCCCCTAGCGGCAATAAATTTTTCGGTGACTAAAAAATAACTAAAAAAGGCTTGTTTATTAATATTATTTTGATAAAATTCTTCTTCACTTTTAACACCACTTCTTATATCTTGTTCGTATAATTGATTTCCGAGAAGTGACATTGATAAATGGTTAAAATCAAAGGCAAGAATATTTCGTTTTTCTATATATTTAATTGGGCCAGAAACTAGAAAATTAACTAGCCCCACATTAACTTTATTGTTAACTTTTCCTTGCAATATTGTGGATGAATTAACATCCTTGGTATAAGAAATAGTAATTTTGGCAAAGGGCGGAATATAAAAGCCTTTTCCTAGTAATCCTCCCATTTTTTGTTGACTGCTTTTTGTGCCTGTGATGAAGATTAGTCGCCAATTTCCTAACAGTTGATGAAAGTCATATTTAATGTTATGTTTTCGGTTTTCTTTTTCTGCATTTAATAAGGCGCTGTAAATTGTTTCGCTGTTTGGTTTTTTTGATTTTTCTTCAATGGCTGAATGTAAGGTTTGTAAATAATCCATAAATATTTTTTTGATAATCAAATGTAGTTACTTGAAATAATAAAGCAGTTTTTTCTTGAAAACAATTATGTAAAAGTTCTTAATGGTGATGCAATTTCTACTATATAAAAGGTTTAGCTTATCTCAATTTTTATTAAAATTACTCATATTTTGAGGTTGTTTATGTTTCGTGAAATATTATTTTGATGTAAGTAAGACCAAAGTTAATAAAAAATTAAACTGTTTTTAACTTTTTCTTAATTGATTTTTTCTCATCATATTCTAATATATACCAACGAGTTTATGATTAAGGTAAATATTTTGTTTAATATTTGCTATTTTTATTATATTTTAATTAGATGAATAATTTTAGGTTAAAAAGAAGAAAGTTTATTTGGGGTTTGATGGGTTTATCGGGAGCTTATTTTAGTAATAATTGTGGAGCATTTTCGGCTCAATTAAAGTCGGTGGAAATGCAAGGAATGGGAGAAATTTTAGCAGATTCTACAATGCAAATATGGTTTAATCAATATTATCTGATTAATTCCCATTTACAGCTCAAATATCATTCTGTTTATAATACTGATTTTTTAATTAATCGTTTAAGTCGAGGTCGAGTTGATTTTGTTTTTTATAATGCTCTTTTAAATCAAAATTCGTTTAATGTATTAGATAAAAACTTGATCACTTTTGATATAGGATTAAGGGCGATCGCCCTTATTTATAATAATCAAGAATTAGCAAATCTCAAGATAACTAAAAATCAACTACATGATATTTTTACGGGTAAAATACAAGATTGGCAAGAGTTAGGAGCAGTAACAAGTAAACCAATAAAACTTATTTATCAGGGGAATAATAATAATACTAATTTAGCTTTGACTAGATATTTAAATACTACTAATATTTATGATAAAAATCAGATGGAAAAGGGAAAAGTTTTTCCATGGAAAAAAGGCATCAAGGCAAGGAGTAATCAAGGTATTATCTCAACCGTTGAACAAATAGACGGAGGGATTAGTTATGTAGAATATCCTTTTGTGGACAAAGATTTAGTGAGTGTTGCGACCATTGAAAATAATTATGGTAATTTTGTTACTCCCCATAGTAATCAATCAGTTTTTGTCATGAATTATCATGATTTAAACGAGGATAAAAATAATAATTATAAGTATCCTTTAATGGTGATTAATCAAATTTTAATAAATAAAAATAACCTAAATAAAACTAAAATAAGTGCTTTAAAAGATTTTGTAGAATGGACAATAAATTATAATGAAAATTTATCCTCTCAAGAGTATTTAAACCATATTTCCTTACCTTCATACCTTGTGGAAAAGAATAAATTAAAAATCGAGCAATATTTATCTTAATTTTAATTGAGACTATCATAATTAACTGATGTTACGTAATTTTTTTTTGCAAGTAGCAGGTTAAAAATATGAAAAGTTTTTATGAGGTTATTGAGGAAGTGAAAATAAGACCATTAATTAATGTATAGTTGTTCTAAATTTTTGAACCTGATACCTAACACTTCAAACCAAGAACTAATTATCTTTTTTTGCGTAACATCAGTAATTAAGATGCGCTGGATTAGGAAAATATTACTCATAATCTAGGATAATTTTAATCCATTCAGGAGGTCGAGGAATGGGATTTTTTAGTCTATCCAACATTAATAAAGCTACTAAATGCACCGTAAAACAATAAATTAAATTATTAACAAAAACCACCGCTAAAATTAATAATTGAATAACTAAAGTGCTAGGTTGAGATAATATACCCAATCGTAAGAAAATCCAGTCCGCCAACCCTGTAATCTGATTGATAACATAAATCCATAAATCTTCCCCTAAAAGAATCGAAAAAAGCCAAAAACGGAAGAAAAAACCAAAACTACCAATAATTGAGCCCATTAATAACGATAAATGCCAATGGGAGTTATTGCGCCACATTCCCCCCAATTGAATACCCATTAAACCATAGGGAATAATATAAACAATACTGCGGGGAGGCCCCATTAAAATACTCAATAACAAACCCGAAACGATAGTTGTCATAATAGATGCCCGTCGCCCCCGTCTCATGTAAACTAGGGCAATGGGTAAAGGGTATAACATTTTTAAAAATGGGCCTAAGCGAAAATAATAATCAATGAGCCAGATTAGACTAGCGGTACTAGCTAAAAAAGCAGTTTCCACTAAGGCTATGGTTTTGGGATTAACGTTATAGCCTTTTTGGGGCGGTTGATAAGGAGAATAGGTGAAAGCCTTGTCGGTAGATTCGTCGATGTCATCTACCCAATTTTGCTCATCAATATCTAGGGGTGAATCTGAATTTTGATTAGACAAATGAATATTAAAATCTAAAAATGAGTTTGCTTGTTTTAGAGTATAGCATCATGTTTTATGGTCAACTTTATTTGTGGAAGTATTGAAACAACCGATCGCCCTTAAAATAGATATACCAGAGTAAATTGAATTTAATGTTAATTTCCATTCGTATTGATAATTTTGCCTTAGTTGATCATTTAGATTTGGAGTTAGGACGAGGATTAAATGTTTTAACGGGGGAAACAGGTGCAGGAAAATCAATTATTTTGGATGCCATTGATGTGGTATTGGGAGGAAAGGCGAATAATCGCATGATTCGTCATGGGGAAACTAAGGCGGTGGTAGAGGCTACGTTTCATAGTAATCCTAATTTAGAAACATGGTTAGAGGAGCAAGAATTAGATTCTTTTCATGATGGCACAGTCATTTGTAGTCGGGATTTGACGTTTAAGAAAGGTAATTTTCGCTCCCGTAGTCGAGTTAATGGGGTGATAGTCAATAAACAAGTTATTATGGCACTGCGCGATCGCCTCTTAGAAATTACCGTACAGGGAGAAACGGGGGAATTATTCGCCATGGCAACCCAACGGGATTTATTAGATGCCTATGGGGGTAAAACCCTCTTAAATCACCGAAAATTGGTCACAGAAGCATTTCTCGAGATGGATAACGCCCATAATGCCCTCGTGGCGCGTCGTCAATCAGAACAACAACGACTGCAAAGGTTAGACTTATTAAAACATCAAATTAAGGAATTAAATAGTATCCATTTACGGGATGCCGACGAATTAGAGCAACTAGAAATAGAGTGCGATCGGCTTACCCACGTGGTAGAATTACAACAATTAAGCTACCAAGCCTATAACCTCTTGTATCAAAGCGAAACCGAAGAAAGTGCCACCGCAGATATTTTAGGCAAAGCCGAAGGGGTATTAATGGAAATGGTTAACTACGACAAAGAATTAACCAGTATTTTGGAAATGGTGCAAGGGGCGCTCAATCAAATTGTTGAAGCAGGACACCAAATCCATAGTTATGGTTCAGGGCTAGAAGGAGATCCCGACAGATTAGAAGAGGTAGAAGAAAGAATCAGAACCCTTAAGCGAATTTGTCGTAAATATGGCTCAAATTTAGCAGAAGTGATTAAATATCACCGAGGATTAAAACAGGAATTACAACAACTAGAAAAAAATGAACGCTCCATCGAAGAATTAGAGGCAGAATATGAACAAATCAAAACTAAAACCCTCGATTTATGTGCAAAATTAACCACCCTACGCACTAAAGCCGCCTCCAAACTAGAAAAACAACTCACCTCGGAATTAAAACCCCTCGGTATGGAAAAAGTATTATTTCAGTGTCGCCTAACCTCCACCAATCCCACCATCACAGGTTGCGATCAAGTAGAATATTACTTTAGCCCTAACCCCGGAGAAGACTTACAACCCCTAGCCATGACAGCATCAGGGGGGGAAATGAGTCGATTTCTTTTAGCTCTCAAATCTTGTTTTACAGACACTCAAGTTGATCCTAAAACCCTTATTTTTGATGAAATTGATGCAGGGGTATCAGGAAAAGTAGCACAGGCGATCGCCCATAAACTACATAAACTAAGCCTTCAACACCAAGTATTATGCGTCACCCATCAACCCCTCGTAGCCGCCATGGCAGATAACCACTTTCGAGTCTCAAAACACCTTACCGAAACTTCCACCACCAACGGCAAAGATATTCGCACCATCGTTAAAATAACCCTCCTCAAAGAGCAAAATGCCCGTCGTGACGAATTAGCCGAACTTACAGGGGGACATTCAGCCACCGAAGCCCTCGCCTTTGCCGATTCACTACTACAAAAAGCCAGTCGAGAAAAAAATCACTATACTTAACCTCAGTTCAGGATAACATTTTCTGGTAAAGGTGGGGAATGGGGAACAGGCAACAGTAGTGATATTGGTCAGAATCAATAACTTTGGTAATCAAAAATATATTTCATACTGTAATTAAACAATATCCCAACTCAAACCTAGACTCCAAAACTTGTGCCACTCATAACTCGTTATCCCGAATTGAGGTTATTATTACTATTGCCAAACTAAACTAAAAATCATACCTTAATTCACCAACGCCATATTTTCTATCTCCTAAACATCCACTCAAAGCCAATACTTACCTGAGAATCAGACTGTTGTATCGAATTTTGCCATTCAATTTGAGTTGATAAACGCAGACTTTTATTAATAGCATACCCCGCACTAATTTCCGTAATCCCCACCTCATCACTACTACCCAAACCCACAAAATTTTGAGAAATAAACACATCTGCCGCCCCCTGAGGCGACAAAGGTAAAGCTAACCTCACCCCTAAATTTAGCCCATCAGTGCTATAACCATCCGTCGTAATAGAGCGATAACCCACCACAGGGGCAATGTTAAAATATCCCCCCAATGGCAATACATAATAATTTAAATTAGCACTAACAGAGCGACGCTCCAAAGAATTTCCCTGACTATCTTCCCCATCAAAAGAAGTAGCATATCTAGCACTAAAAGTTAAAGGAGTCTCACCGATAAACACATCTTCTATACCCAAAGAAATTCCCCCAATACTATTATTAGAAGGAAACTCACTGTAGCCCACCCTTACCCTAGTGGGAAAACTCGGTTTAGTTTTGATTTCCTCTAACAAATTCGGAGTTTCTTCCACCCATTTTTTCCATACGGGGCTATTTTCCATTAACTCTGGAGGAATATTAAATTGTTGTTGTCTATTTTCTAGCTCATTGTTTTGGGCTAGGGCTATGTTATTAATTCCCATGGAGGATAGCAAAATTAACATCAAATAAAACCAAGATTTATGGGTAGGGAAACAACTTATTTTCATGGGAAATTTTAGAAGATGGATATTATAAAAAAAAATCAACTATGCTAGGTTTATTTAAATATTTATGAAAAGATAAGAGGTAGTTTTAATATAATTTGTTGAAGATTAACCACTAATATCAAGTCCGCTTGATCACTTACAAATTAGCAATATAAATATTTTAGTTCAATTTATTGAAAGAATTACCGTTAGCCGTGTAATTCATTACACGGTGAGACTCATAAATTATATAATTTAAAGATAATCATTTAATACTTAAAATACTATTATCATAATCAATCATGTGACTAATTTAACATAGATTGTAGTTCATTCATAGCATTATTTTGAGCCTCCACCTTACTATGAATTTGTCCTACATCTCCTTGGAGTTTTTGTGCATTATTTCTAATATCATTTAACTGCTCTTGGATGGGATGTAATGCTTCTTCTAATAAATTAATTTTGGCTTGAATTTCTACGGTATGACGACATAAATGTTCTACATTTTCCTGATCTGAATGTAGTTGATTTTCTGCTTGTTGATATTTTTGCTCTTGGTTGTTTAGGTTTTCTTCTTGTGTTTTTTGGGTTTGTTTTAGTTGATTTAATTCGTTGTTAAAATGCTCGATTTTTTGCTCAATATCTAGTTTTTGAGCATCAACTTCTGTAAGGAGAGGTTTAATATTAATAGTCTCAGCAAAGTCTAAATCAATGATTCCCTTACGGCGACTAAATACCTTTAAATATTCGTTTAAAACTTTCTGTTGTTTTTTGAGGTTTCGTCTTTGCCCTACTAAGGTTTCATTTAACAATTTCATAGCTTCTTGGGCATCAGCTAATTCCGTTTCAAGGGCTAATTTATCTACCTCACTGGCCTTAGTAATTTTATTTTGAATTTCTTTTACCTCGTCACTTTGTAAAGTTAATTCTTCCTCCTGCATATTAACGAAGTTGACTACCTTGGCAGTTTCTTCTTTTACTTCATTTACCTTGGCTTCTAAGTCTCCTAAGGGCATGGTTTCTAAGGCTTGAATATCAACTTGTTGTTCTTCCCCATCTTCCCCTAAAAGATAGATTTCTTCTTGAAGTCGTTTTATTCCTTCTTTGGTGAGGTTAAATTGATGTAAAAGGCTTTCTTTTTCCTGTAGTTGATTATTAATATTTTGAAGAGTTAATTTAGTTTTTGCTAATTCTTCTCTGGCGATTAATAATTCTTCTTGTCTTTGTTTTAAGTTTTCTTTTTGATGGTTTAGTTCGTTTTTTTGTTGTTCTAAACTACTCTTGTTATGTTCTAATTCTTGCCAATATTCGTCTAATTTTGCTTGTTGATTGTTTACCCCTGAGAGTATTTCTTCTATGGGTTGGGTGAACATTTCTGGGGGAGTGATGTTATTTTTTATTGCACCTGAAATAGATTCTAATTTTTCACGGATTTCCCCTTGATCTATTTTATTATTATTAAGTCTTTGTTGTTCGTTGGTAAGTTGTTCCCAGGCGGCAGTTAATTTATTTTTTTCTTCTTCAAGGAGGGCAAGTTTTGATTCTTGATCTTGTAATCTTTGTTGTTGGGCGTCTAATTCTGCTTGTCTTTTGGCGATTTCTTCCCCTTGAATTTGTAGGGAAACTTTCCATTCTTCGATTTCTTCTTCTTGGGATTTGGATTTTTCTAGGGTGCGGGAAAAATGACGCAAATAGTTAACTATGCGCGAACCTGCTAATTCTGGGGGACCTTGAATTTGTTTGTTATTATCTAAGTTGAGGATGTAGAGAGTACCTTTGCCAGTTTGCTCGTTAATTGCATCTGTGGTAATTATATCTTCTCCTGTGATGGCCGTCCAAGTTTGATCGGCGGCTTGGGAGGTTAATAATTTTAATTCTGTTTTGTAACCACCAACAAACCCTCTTGTTTGGGTTTTAACTTCTGCCAGATATAACACAAATCTTTATTCCTTTATATTTTTTCTGTTAATAGTAGTAGCTATTCCCATATTACACCATAATTTTATGGCTTAAGATGTGCAAACTTAGGACTATGTAAAGTTTATTTTAATCAATTGATTATAGCAAATTTTTTTTCTTTTCACGATGATTTATGGGGAATGGAGGTGAATGGCTAATTTTGATTGTTTTCTTTTACTATCGGGAGTTGTACAGCGCACCTTAGGGGTTTTCTTGTCTTTTTAGAGATAAAAGTTAGGTCAAGATTGGTATATTTGGGGTGTGGAAAGATTTATCATGGGTTGTATGGATTTAATTTTGTGTCATCAAACGGCGGATTTTGATACTTTGGGGGCGGCGGTGGGTTTGAGTAAGATTCATCCCCGGGCAAAAATTGTCTTAACGGGGGGGGCGCATCCTTCGGTCAAGAATTTTTTAGCTTTTCACCGTGATGAGTTGGCGTTGATTGATCGGCGTACCATTCATCCTGAAAAAATTCGTCATATTTTTATTGTGGATACTCAAAGGGGCGATCGCATCGGGAATGGAGTACAGTGGTTGTCGTTGCCCAATGTAGAGTCTGTAACAATCTATGATCATCACCCCGAAAATGAACACACGTTGACGGCTACTAATAAATATATCGAAAAAGTAGGTTCTACAAGCACAATTATTTGTGAACTTTTACAAAAGCATAATGTCAATCTCAATAGCATTGAAGCGACGGTGATGGCCTTAGGAATCCATGGGGATACGGGTTCATTAACCTTTGAGCAAACCACCGATAGGGATGCCCTAGCCTTGGCTTGGTTGATGGGTATTGGGGTTAATTTAGCCATGGTATCTGAATATGCTGAACCTAGTTTATCTCCTCAATTACAAGATTTATTACCCGATGTTTTAAATCAGGTAGAAACGGAATATATTAACGAAAGTGCGATCGCCTTTACCCTTCTAAAAACCCCTGATTTTATCCCAGGATTATCTAGTTTGGTGGGTAGAATCGGGGATTTAATCGAAGTAGATGTACTAATTTTCGGGCATTTTTATCAGCAAAAAAAAGGAAAACAAAATAAACTCGGTGTCATTGGACGCTCTAAACTAGATTCAGTTAATTTAGGTCAAATTTTCGCTAAATATGGAGGCGGTGGCCACAGTAGCGCCGCTTCTTTTTCCATCCGTTGTGATCATCCCCAAGGAATTTTAGAAGAAATCAAAACCGAAATCCATCGACAAATCCCCCTCGCCCTTACGGCCTTTGACTTAATGTCCTCCCCAGTGCGGACGATTCGCCCTCAAACCACCATCGAAAAAGCTCAACGTATCTTGCTACGTTATGGACACTCAGGGCTATTTGTGGTCGATCAAGACGGGGAATTAGTGGGGGTAATTTCTCGCCGTGACATAGACATAGCCTTACATCATGGTTTTGCCCATGCCCCCGTCAAGGGTTACATGAGTAAAAATTTACATACCATTACCCCAGATACGGGATTATCTACCATAGAAGCCATGATGGTAAACAACGACATTGGCAGATTGCCTGTGTTAGATGAGGGGGATTTAGTGGGTATTGTCACCCGCACCGATATTTTACGCCAACTGCATCAAACCCGTATTAGTAAACAACCCCATCTCCCTACATCGCCGATTATTTCTTGTTTATTGCCTTCATTTCAAGAAAGGTTACATCCTCCCATCTGGGAATTATTACAACAGGCTGCCCGATATGCCGAAAATAGGGGATGGCATCTTTACCTCGTGGGGGGAGGGGTTAGGGATTTACTGTTGACGGGGAATAATGACACCCTCAAGTTAGAGGATATTGATTTGGTGGTGGATGGTTTTCATCGCAACACTACCACCGAAGCGGGGGTTGCCCTTGCCCAAGCCCTACAGGAAAGTTATCCTCAAGCCCGTTTGAGTATCCATGGAGATTTTCAAACCGCCGCTTTAACTTGGCACAATGATGATAGTTTAGATTCTTTATGGGTGGATATTGCCACCGCGCGCACGGAGTTTTATCCTTATCCTGCGGCTAATCCTGAGGTGGAAGCGAGTTCGATTCGTCAAGATTTATACCGTCGGGATTTTTCTATTAATGCTCTGGCGGTGCGTTTGACTAACCCTAATCCGGGGGAGTTACTGGACTTTTTTGGGGGGGTGCGTGATGTGCGATCGCACCTTATCCGAGTTTTACACCCTAATAGTTTCATTGAAGATCCTACCAGAATATTTCGGGGGGTGCGCTTTGCGGTGCGACTAAATTTTGACATTGAAGCCCAAACCATGGAATACATCAAATATGCCATCGGTAGCGGTATTTTTGAAAAGGTTTCCCTAGAAAAAGCATCTATCCCAGCCCTAACCACTCGTCTTAAAGCCGAATTAAGTTATATTTTACAGGCAAATTATTGGAAAAAAGCTCTGAAACTTTTACAACAATTAGGGGCGCTCGGTTGCATTCATCCTCAATGTGAAATTAGCCCTCAAATATGGTGGCAAATTCGTTATTTAGATCGTTGGTTAAGGTATTATAATCTCGAACAGGAAAATCATAAAACTCCTTCTTGGTTATTACGTTTAGAAATAATTTTAACCAGTCTTACCTTAGAAAATAGAATTAGGGTAGCTGAAAATTTACAATTACCAAAAGATAGTATTCAACGGTTAACTAAGTTAGAAAAAGATCAAGAAAAGATTGAAAATGATTTTAATCAAACTATAAAACTAAGTCAAAAGGTGAGATTTTTTGAAGATTATAAACCATTAGATTTAATTTTAATTGCCGTAAAAAGTAATAAAATAATTAGGGCTAATATATGGCAATATTTATTACATTGGAGCAAAATAAATTCTCCTATTAATGGTAATGATTTAAGAGCATTAGGTTATAAACCTAGTCCGCAATATCAAATAATTTTACATACCGTTCAAGACTTATTTTTAGATCAAAAAATTACCAACAAATCCCAAGCCATTAACTTTATTACTGAAAAGTTTCCTCCATAAAGATTATCCCCCATGTCCCTATGCCATAAAACCCTAGTGGCCGTTGCTGATTTTAGGTCTAATTTCTCGTTGAGGAAGGGAACGGTTATAATATTTAGTAGT
Source organism: Cyanobacterium stanieri LEGE 03274 (assembly GCF_015207825.1). Lineage (NCBI taxonomy): Bacteria > Bacillati > Cyanobacteriota > Cyanophyceae > Chroococcales > Geminocystaceae > Cyanobacterium > Cyanobacterium stanieri. The sequence goes on along the minus strand of NZ_JADEWC010000005.1, from coordinate 18,305 downwards.
CTTAGTTTTTAGTGTAATTCAACTATATTTCATACCATAACCCGTGCAATGCCCCTCAGTGAATTAAGATAGTTAAATAGTTTCATTAACAACCATTGCAAAAACATCGTGGCTGTAAGATTAGATAAAGTAACAAAAATATATAATAAAGTTCCCGTGGTTAATGACTTATCCTTTGAGATTAAATCAGGGGAAATCTTTGGGTTATTAGGGCCTAATGGAGCGGGAAAATCCACCACCATCAAGATGTTAATTACCCTTGCTCGTCCTAGTCGGGGTAAAATAGAGGTAGCTGGATATGATGTAATCAATTCCCCCGAACAAGTAAAGCGTAACATTGGGGTAGTATTGCAACAAACGAGCGTGGATGGAGAATTAACGGTATGGGAAAATCTTGAGTTTCATGGTAGGATGCACCATATTCCCCATAAGCAAAGAAAAGAATTAATTGATCGTTGGTTAGAGTACGTGGAATTGGGCGATCGCCGCTTAGACTTAGTAAAAACCCTATCAGGGGGGATGAAAAGACGTTTACAAATTGCTAGGGCGCTTTTACACAATCCCCAAGTCTTATTTTTAGATGAACCTACGGTGGGATTAGATCCTCAAACCCGTCGTCGTTTATGGGAAATTATCAAAGATTTGAACCGTCAGGGCATGACAATTTTATTAACCACCCACTACATGGAGGAAGTAGAATTTTTGTGCGAGAGGGTAGGAATTATCGATGGGGGGCAGTTAATCGAATTGGGTACGGTGGACGAATTTAAACATAAATATGGAGAAGGTATCATGGTAACTCAGAAGAGTGATCCCGAAGGGATCTGCGGAGCAGTACGCATCGATTACCAATTCTTTCCCACCGTCCAAAAAGCCAACGAATATGTTAATAATATTGAAGATAGAACGGGAATCATGATTCGTCCGTCTAATTTAGAAGACATCTTTGTTAAATTAACGGGGCATCAACTCTAAGGAAAATGAAATTATTCCCGATGATGTAATTGGGTTTAAATTTCCCATGGTTGTAACTTCTAGTGTGTAGTAATTTTTATGAAAAAAAGCAAAAAACTGATCCTTCCCATTTCCACCATTTTACTATTTATTGTCGGCATCATTGGGGCAACGATATTAACCCCCCAATTGGGTAACCTGTGGGATAATGTGATCGCACCACGACTAGAAGAAAGACCAGAATATCGCCTTGATGCCCCTTCAGAGGTGCTAAAATTAGCCGATGTGAGTTTTGAGGAAAGAAAAGCCCCCTTAGAAGAAATTGCCAACGGTAGCGATGCTACCCTAGATAGGGCGAGGGCAAGATATTTACTGGCCAATGATTTAATTAGGGAAGAATTTGACGGTGGACAGGCCTGGAATTATTTACAAAACCTCGAGAGACAATACCCCACCCTAGCCCCCTATATTGTCTTACGTCAGGGAAGGGCTTTGGAGTTGACTAATGATAACTTGGGAGCAAAACAGCGATGGGAAAGTTTAATTAATGATTATCCCCAATCTCCTGTAATCGTTGAGGCGTATTATCTTTTGGGCCAAGAAGAGCCAGATTATTGGCAAAGGGCGATCGCCCAATTCCCCCAACATCCTCGCACCAAGGATATTATTTACGAATTATTAGCCCAAAACCCCAACCAAAAAGAATTATTACTCACCATCTCAGAATATGACTTAACACCCCGTAGCGATAGTTTTCGAGATAAATTAATCACAGATTACCAAGAAGAATTAGAACCTGCCCAATGGCAAATAATCGCCGATAGCTACTGGGCAAGGGGACAATTTAGAAAAAGTGCCGATGCTTACATCAAAGCCCCATCCACCCCCGAAAATCTTTACCGCATCGCTAGGGGTTATCAGGTGGGAGATGAACAAACCCTCGCCATCGAAGCCTATCAAAAATTAATTCAAGAATACCCCAACGAATCGCAGACGGGATTGGGTTTACGTCGTTTGGCTTCCTTGGTTTCTGGGGATGAAGCCATGGAATATTTAGATCGAGTGGTGGAAAACTTCCCCAATGATGCCCCCCAAGCCCTCAATCAAAAATTTGGTCTTCTGAGCAGTGAAAATAGAAGTGATGAAGCCAGTGTTGTCAGAAATCAGATTATTAGCCGTTATCCTCAATCCGATGAGGCGGCGGATTTTCGTTGGCAAATTGCCCAAGATTTTGCCCAAAATAATGATTTAGTTTCCGCATGGCAGTGGGCGCAAGAAATTGGCATTAATAACCCAGAAGCCAGTATTACCCCTCGGGCTTCTTTTTGGGTGGGTAAATGGGCGCAACGGTTGGGGCAGACGGAGGAAGCACAAGAGGCATTTGAGTTTGTGTTGGAAAATCATCCCCATTCTTATTATGCTTGGCGTTCGGCCTATAATTTAGGTCGTGGGGTAGGGGATTTTACCGATGTGCGGGATTTAACTTTTGAGGTGCAAACCCCTGCTATGCGTCCGATTCCCCCCGGAGGTTCGACTATGTTTAAGGAGCTATATTTATTAGGGGAGGATCAAGATGCGATCGCCCTTTTTGAAGCAGAGTTATCCAATCCTGATAATGTGAGCGTCACCGAACAATTTACCCAAGGGTTATTGAAACAGTTGGATGGACAATATTTACAAAGTATCAGTCTAATTTGGAGCTTAAGCACCCGAGAAAACCCCGATGATTTACGTCAATGGCGCATCCTACGCCGTAGCCCTGAATATTGGTATGCTCTTTTTCCCATGCCCTACCAAGATTTGATTGTCAAATGGTCATCCCAGAGAAATCTTAATCCTTTTCTAGTAACCGCCCTCATGCGTCAAGAGTCACGGTTTCAACCCTTGATTCAATCTCCCGTGGGTGCGACTGGTTTAATGCAGGTAATGCCTGAGACGGGGGAATGGATTGCCCCTCAAATTGAGTTGGAAGAATATTCTCTTACTGATCCTGATGATAATATTAATTTGGGTACATGGTATCTTGATTATACTCACCGTAATTATGACAATAATTCCCTATTAGCGATCGCCAGTTACAACGCCGGCCCTAGTAATGTGGATAGCTGGATAGAAAGGTTTGACTTGAGTGATTTTGATCAATTTGTGGAGGATATTCCTTTCCCTGAAACTAAGGGTTATGTGGAGACAGTATTTGGTAATTATTGGAATTATGTCAATCTTTATCAACCTGATGGGGAAACCTCTGGATTTATTAATTTTGGCAGTTAAGGTTAACTTTGATCTAGTTGCCCCATGGTTTAAAATAATTGGGGTACTCTTTAGGAATAAAAAAACCATTGTCGAAAGAAAGATTAGATACACTATTAACCAATCAGGGGTTATGCACTTCCCGCGCCCTGGCACAAAAAATCATCAGGGCAGGAAAGGTTAAGGTTAAGGGGCAAATTGTTGATAAGCCTGGTACTTTAATCAATGTGGATAGCCCCATTGAGGTAAAAGCCGAACCTCCTTTTGTTTCTAGGGGTGGGGAAAAGTTGGTTAAGGCGTTGGAATATTTCTCTATTGATGTGGAAAATAGAATTTGTCTTGATGGGGGTATTTCTACGGGGGGCTTTACCGATTGCCTTTTGCAACGGGGGGCTAAAAAAGTCTATGGCGTTGATGTGGGTTATGGGCAGGTGGCGTGGAAAATTCGTCAAGATGAGCGTTTGGAGTTACGGGAGAGGACAAATTTTCGCTATCTTACCTATGATGATTTATATCAGGGTAAAGAGCCTCCTGATTTGGGGGTGATGGATTTATCTTTTATTTCTTTGACGAAGGTGTTACCTACCCTTTGGGATTTATTGGTTAATCCTAAGGAGGTGGTTTTGTTGGTTAAGCCTCAATTTGAGGTGGGTAAGGGTAAGGTTGGTAAGAAGGGAGTAGTTAGGGATTATCGTTTACAAGCAGAGGCGATCGCCTCTATCCTTCATTGTGCTACTAATATAGGATGGAAATATAAGGGGTTAATACCTTCACCGATTCAAGGGCCGGCGGGAAATGTAGAATATTTATTATGGTTAGGAATTTTAGGTAGTGGGTTAATGCCTTCGGATAAGGATTTAGAAGAATTAACCAGAAAAGGGATTAGGGATGATGGGCAGTAGGGGAGTAAGGGTGATAATAGTTCAATTTATTGAACCATAAACTGTTAGCCTTGTAATTCATTGCAAGGGCATTGGTAATATATTTTCTAAATCAGATTGGGTGTAGCTCATTTTGCCATAAGGGCAGATGAGTTGTTAATCAGGTTAATTAATAACCGTTTCCTTGGAAATATCCTTGCTACTGATGGGTTTAGCAGAGACATTTTTACCACGACTAGCACTGACAGCTTGATCATCAGAGCCTAGTTGAATTAATATTTTAGGACCTGAACTAGCTAAACGGATAACCATACCGTCCTTTACTAAAACCTTATTAATTTTTCGTCCATTTACAAATGTACCATTAGAGCCTAGACTTATTAAAGCCCAGTCATCTTTATGGGGGCGGATTTCCAGATGATGACGGGAAACTACGGCACTATACAATACTACATCATTATCATTAGCCCTGCCAATTCTGATCACCTTGTTAGGTTCAAAATTCCATTTTTGAACAGGGGTAGATTTGAGGGGGTGCAAAAGAGTTAAGGTAATCACCAACATTCCATCTGGATAGATATTTTGTATAGTTTTGACAATTCCCACTATTACACCACAAGGGTTAACGGGGGATTCTTCCTTCATAGAGCAATACCGTTTAAAAGGATTACTTTTTATGGAGTGAAGCTGATGCGATATGCCCTACCGCCAATACCACGGACTGTTAGTAAAAAAGGTTGAATTTTACTTTTTTTGTCTATGGTTACACTTGTACTTAGTGTTGTCGAAGTATCGGTTAAAAACCTTTCCCACGATTTTAGCACAATGTTTAACTTTGGCTTACATCTCATCATTGATAACATGCTTTGCGGTTACTTGGGGTAACTCTACGCTTGGATTATTTTGGGCGTAGGATGCAAATTGATTATTTACGGTGAGTTTGATACCAAAAAAAGGATAAATCAATAACAGTTATTTTAACAAGTTTATTTTAGCTGAAAAATGGTATTTTGTCTGATTTTACCTAACACTTAACCTTTATTATGGGTAATTATAGTAATCCTGCGTTGGATAAACCGAGGATAAATCCTGCTCCTAGTATATGTCCTAAACTAGCAGTAGCCAATAATTCGGGAAGTCCAAATTTTTTCCAAATGGCTGGTTTGGGAAGGGGTAAATCAGGCCCTACCCCTGCTTTTTGGATGGCAAAACGTCCGATAAATACCGCTAATAGGTTAGCCGAAATCATTACTAGGGCTACTTGAAAATTCCATTCTACGGTTTGAGGTACTTGGGCTATTAGAGAAGAAACAGCAATTAAATTCATTTTTATGATAAATTTGATATGTTAACTATTTTGGTTATTTTACTCTTTTCAATAGTTTTTTGCTGATTTACTTAACTTTAATTAATCTTTTTTTATTAACTTTTACTATTTATATTATTGGCCAGAATCATGCGCATAAAAATCTGTGGTTTGACTAATGTTGAGGAGGCAAGGGCGATCGCATCTATGGGAGTTGATACCATCGGTTTTATCTGTGTAAAAGATTCTCCCCGTTATATTCCTCCTTTTAGTATAAGGGCGATCGTTGAAAAGCTCCCCCCTCAAATTAGCACCATCGGCGTATTTGTCAATGCCTCCGTCAGCAAAATTGTTGATATAGTCCGAGAAACTAGATTAACAGGGGTACAACTCCACGGAGAAGAAGATATTGCCTTTTGTGAGCAATTACGGATAATTCTACCGTCTATCGAGATAATTAAAGCTATTAGATATAAAGATGCCCAATCTCGACAAGAGGCCGAAAAATATATCCCTGTGGTTGATACTCTCTTAATTGATACCTATCAAAAAGGCATCCATGGCGGCACAGGTACAACTTTTAATTGGGATGAGTTACGAGATTATCGCCCCTCTCGCCCTTGGTTGGTGGCTGGGGGTGTTAGCCCCGATAATGTTATTACTGCTTTTAATACTCTTCAATGTGATGGAATTGATCTTTCTAGCAAGGTAGAAGTTAAACCGGGGCAAAAGGATTTGGAGAAAATAAAACAATTAATTATTAAGTTAGAATCTATAAAAAATAAGTTACCTAATTAAGTTATACACAAACTTTTTTATGATTAAAAAAAATAATCTCCATTAAATATTGCAATTTAATTAATATAGATAATGCCTAATACTATTTCTGAACAATATACAAAAAATATAAAAAATTCTCATTTATTATACACTTATCCTGTGGTAGAAACCTTTCATTCTGTACAAGGAGAAGGTTTTTTTGCGGGAGTTAATGCTTTTTTTATTCGCCTTGCAGGTTGTGATGTTTTTTGTCCTTGGTGTGACCAAAAAGAAACATGGTCAATGAAAAAATATCCTTTATTTACTGTTGAAGAAATTATTAAAAAAGTAGAAAAAATTAAGACTAATATTATTATAATTACAGGAGGAGAACCTTTATTACATAACTTAAATCCCTTAACAATAGAGTTGAGAAAAACAGGTAAAAATATTCATTTAGAAACATCAGGGGCTCACCCTTTTTCTGGGGTTTTTGATTGGGTGACATTTTCCCCCAAACCTTATAAGACACCCCATGAAACTATTTATCGTCATGCCAGTGAATTAAAGGTTGTTATTGGTAATGAGAAAGACTTTCTATGGGCTTTATCTGAAGGTGAAAAGGTTTCTAGTCATACCATTAAGTATTTACAACCAGAATGGAATAGCCCTGATGCTCAAGGATTAATTTTTGATTATATTAAGGATAATCCTTCATGGCGTTTAAGTTTACAAACCCATAAATATTTAGGGGTTAGGTAGGTAACAGGAAAAAGATAATATTTGAGATTGCTAAAAAGAGGAAATTTTCAACCTTGTATTAATAGAAAAAACTATGATGCTATGGGAATAAATAAAGAAAAAGTAGTACCGTTTAACTGTTGATTTTTGATCCAAAAAGAAGGACTAAAAATTTCTATGTCGATGGACATTTTATCACATAATTCCTTCACAATAGCTAATCCTAAACCTGTGCCATAAATGTCGCTATTTTCCTGCACTCCTCGATAATGACGTTCAAAGATATGTTTTTGATCTTCGGGGGGAATACCATAACCCGTATCACTAATTTCGATGACTATTTTTTCACCTTGATTAGTGGATTTTTGTTTAACAATTTCTAAGCAAATTTTACCACCTTCTGGGGTATATTTTACTGCATTATCTAATAAGTTATTTAATATTTCTGTTAAGGCTTTTGGATTACTGGAAACGGCGGGTAAATTATCGTCAATGTCTATCATGAAAGTAATATTTCTATCTTGGGCGATGGAGTCTATGCCTGTGATGAGGGGTTGAATTAGTTGTTTTAAGTCTATTTTTTCTAATTTTTGGATATTTTCTGTTAGGAAGAAGCTGGTTGATTGTCCTTCTTTTAGACTAGGATGGGGGCTATTATTTACTACTTTCCAATCTTCACTAAAATCTTCAATGAGGTCTAAGAGGCGATCGCCCTCACGAACAATACTTTGTGCTATGGTATAATTACGATCATTTCCCACTAATCGTTTAATTAACAATTTACCAAAAGTACGAATAGCGGTTAAAGGATTACGTAATTGATGAAAAAAATCATCAAGATGATCATTTTGTAAATTTTGCAATTGCTGATAAGCCTTTAATTGTTGCTCAGAAATCTGTTGTTTTTGATCCAAAAGCCTCGCAAAAATAATGGTTTGAGCAACTTCTTTTACTTGTAAAACCTCCCTTTTACCCCAAGGTTTTGTACCCCGATTAGTAGCTAATAAACCTACCATAGAATCATCATGTATTAAGGGTAAAAGTAACTGATAAGGGGAAGCAGAATCAGGAATATAATTAATAATATTATTTAAATCACTATCACTTTCCTCCATTAAATTAAACTCAAAATCTGCCCCATCCTCCGACTCAGGTAGTAATAATAAATCGTTACTATCCTCATCCCTCGAAAAAGGATAAACTATAACAGGAATCAACCTTGGTTCATCACTTTTTACTTTTTCCGTTAAATAAATAGCACTTTCTTGCACCGCTAAATTTTGAGCCAATAAAATCAGCTGAGATTCACATAAACTAATAAACTCTTTGCTGACAAAAAACCCTTCATATTCAGCCATAATTGTTTAACCATATAAAATCGAAAAAATGCTCATTTTAAGAGCAATAAAATCTTTAATAAATAAAAGTATAAATAACATTTTAACCCAATTAGGGTTGATAACAGAATCTAAAATAAACCATAATTATAATTAAAAGCAACAACCATCATCGCTTTTCCCCTTGTCACTATTCACCATGAAATTATTATTCTCTCCCATTAGAAAATACGACTTTAATCCTTTTCATGTGCCTTGGTGGAAGCAAATAATTGTAGCCATTAGCTATTTTCTTACATCCCTCATATCCATTAGTTTTACCACGTATCCCAACACAGGTTCAACCCCCATTTGGATACCGGGGGGCATTGCAGTAGGATTAGTCTTTCTGTGGGGTTATTCCACTTGGTTGGGGGTATTTGCAGGAATATTAATGACTCAAATTAGTATTTTTCAAGGGTGGCAAAATTGGAGTAGTTTTATCTTGGTGATATGTATCACCGTGGTAACATCATTGGGCAAAATATTAGCGAGTCTTTGTAGTGAGTCTGAAAATCAAAATATTTTTCCTCAATCTGATAATCGCTATTTTCTCCATAATGTAAAAAACACCGCTCAATTTATTCTTTTTGGTTGTTTTATTAGTCATTTACCTGTAGCAATAATTTGCGCTTGTGTGGTGTGTGGATTTGGTAGGGCAACTTGGGATTTATTCTTAGAAATTGCCCTTACTTGGTGGTTAAGTGATAGTTTTGGAATTTTAATTTTTACCCCTTTAATAGTGGCATGGCAAAAACAAATTAATGTTTTTATAAAATCCATAAAAAAACAATGGTTAAATACATTTATTGTTAGTGTTTTAGTATTTGTTATTCATCACGCTATTATCAATACTTCCTATGATATACAGTTTTTATATATTCCTTTGGTGGTGTGGGTAGTATTTAAGTTTCAAGAATTAGGGGCAAGTTTAATTGTCTTAGTGATTACCATTAATTTAATGTTGGCAACCATTGCACAAACTACTTCTTTTGCTATGGAGTCGGCAAGGGATTCTTTACTGATATTACAATCTTTTATTGCCTGTATTGCGATGACAACTTTACTTTTAGGGGCAGTTTTAAGGGAAAATGGTTATCATAAACAGCAATTAATCAAGTTAAATCAGGATTTATCAAATAAAAATAAATTATTAGAAGAATTAAATCGTCAAAAAGATTTACAAAGTGAGGCAAAGGAGAAGATTTTAACGGAATATAATACCCTTTTGAAAAAACAATTAACTTTAGCAAAGGCTAAGGAAGAAGCGGAAACTTTAACAAAACAAAATAATCAATTTTTTGCCAAGGTTAGTAGTGACTTTATTAAACCTATTAATGATTTAATGGGAATGATTGATATTTTAGCTAATACTAAGTTAAATCCTCTACAAGAAAAGTGTTTGAAAATAATTCAAAAAACAAGTGCAACTTTGTTAAAAGCCATCAATGATGTTTTTAATGTATCTTCTATCGATTTAGGTAATTTAAGTTTACAAGAGGAAGAATTGCAGATTGATGATGTTATTAATTCAGTTAATTTATTATTGGGCAAACAGGATAAGACACTAGAGAATAAGATTTATTTTTCTGTGCCAAAAGATTTACCCTTTTTTATGGGAGATGGTGCTAGAATTCGTCAAATATTTCTAAATATATTAAGTAATGGTTTTTGTAATGAATCTAATTCTATTTTTATTGATGTACAAAAAGCAAATGATTTGGCTGAAAATAATTTACCTAAAAATAAATTATATTTATTATTTAAAATCACGAATGATGTGGTTAAAAATAATCTCAATATAAATAGTTTTTCTAATAATATAACACAAATTAATAAGGAAATAGTAAAGGGCGATCGCACCGTGCCACTGCGAGAGCGCACCGAAGAAATTTTCACAAACCAATCAGATAATCAAGAATTAGAACTATTTATTGCCAAGAAAATAATTAAAACCATGGGAGGTAAAATCTGGATAGAAAATAAGGGTAAAATAGAAGGAAATCCACCTAGTAAATGGAATCCATCTTCTTCAAGATCAATCTATTCGGTTTATTTTACCTTAGAATTATCCCCCATAATAAAATTAGCTAATGAAGAAAAATCAGGTGATATTATTAATAAGTCATCATCCTTAAAAATATTGATAGCAGAAGATAACCCCATCAATCAAAAAATCATAATTTATTCCCTAAAAAAATTAGGATATAAAGCAGAAATAGTCACTAATGGATCTCAAATCTTAGAAAAAGTAAAAAATAAAAAATATGATGTAATTTTCCTAGATATAAAAATGCCCATACTAGACGGTATTGAAACAGTTAAACAACTGAGAAAACTATATCATAATAAACATTATATAATTGCTCTTGACCCTTCTAGGGAAGAAGAAAAAGATAAATATTTATCCCTTGGTTTTAATAACTTTTTGAGTAAACCTATTGATATAGAAAAACTATCAGAAATCATTACAAAATGTGATTAAAAAATTTAATTAAGGTAAAGATTTCGCCGCCGCATTCACCAACTCAGAAGCAACCTTAGCCGAATAAGGCTTCATAAACCACCAAACCACAGGAGATAACCAACCCTTAAGGGTGATAGAATAAGCGATATAACTACCCTTCAAAGTAGATTCCATTTGATAGGTAATTCGTTGTTCAATACCAGGAATCGCCAATAAACGAATGCTCAAAAACTCCTTAGGGCGAACATTTTCCACAAACACCCGAATCGGAATAGGGGTAAGACGGGTAACAACCCCAAAAATTAATCCTGGTTTGGGTATCAATCCTTTTGGTAACTTTGTTTTCACAAATAGAGGATGCCAAGACATATCCGCTAAATTGATTAAACGATGCCAAACTACATCAACGGGAATAGTGGTTGTCACTCGATAAGTTTTGTAAAGAGAGCATTGACATAACAGTTTTTCACCATCAGCTAATAGTAGTTTAAAAGAAAAGTTAAAAGTCATGATAATAATTGATAATTGACCGATAATTTATTCACTTTTTCCCTAAGACAATATTGAAAGTTAGTCTTGCCTAATTATCGCTGAAGGTTTTATTGCATAATATTAAGATGTGCAAAATTTTCTAGTTTAGAGACCCCTTACAGTTTAGATTGATAGATTGTAAGTTATTTTTAGTAATTTTAATAAAAGTTTTTATTTATGGATACAGCGACTAAAGAAAATACTAACCCCATCAATTCTACTTCTTTTCCTCCTGAAGATGCAAAAACTAGGGTAAGTCAATTTATGCAGTCTATCCAAGATGAGATTTGCGAGGGCTTAGAAGCCCTTGACGGTAAAGGTAAGTTTCAGGAAGATAGTTGGCAAAGAGAGGAAGGGGGAGGCGGTAGATCTCGTGTTATGGTTGATGGTGATGTTTTTGAACAAGGTGGGGTTAATTTTTCCGAGGTATGGGGTAATCATCTTCCCCCTAGCATTTTAAAACAGCGCCCCGAGGCCGAAGGTCATAGTTTTTATGCTACGGGTACTTCTATGGTGTTACACCCGAAAAACCCCTATATTCCCACAGTACACCTCAATTATCGTTATTTTGAAGCAGGGCCAGTATGGTGGTTTGGGGGTGGTGCTGATTTAACTCCTTATTATCCTTTTGCCGAGGATGCGAAGCATTTTCACACTACTTTTAAAAATACCTGTGATAAGCATCATCCCGAGTATTATAATGTGTTTAAACGTTGGTGTGATGAGTATTTTTATTTAAAACACCGTGACGAAACCCGTGGGGTGGGTGGACTTTTCTTTGATTATCAAGATGGAAATGATCCTATTTATCGTGGCCCTCACCCTGATAAGGCGGCGGCGCAATATAGTAATCAGTTACCTCCTCAAAAACAACGCAGTTGGGAGGAAATTTTTGCTTTTGTGCAAGATTGCGGAAAAACTTTTTTACCTGCTTATGTGCCTATTGCTGAAAAACGTCGTAATACGGAATATGGCGATCGCCAGAGAAACTTCCAATTATACCGCCGTGGAAGATATGTAGAGTTTAATTTGGTATATGACAGGGGAACTATTTTTGGTTTACAAACCAACGGGCGCACGGAGTCAATTTTGATGTCTTTACCTCCCTTGGTGCGCTGGGAATATGGTTATACCCCCGAAGCGAATACCCCTGAAGCGGAGTTATATGATGTTTTCCTCAAGCCCCAAGATTGGGCAAACTGGGATACATAATTGATAGTTGATAATGGAGAATTGATAATTAAGGCAATAGGGAATAGGCAATGGGCAATAGTAGTAATAGTTCTAGTATTATATATTTGCTGTATTTTAATGATGTTGCATACCCAAACAAAATAAGCAACACCTGATTTACTATTTGTTAGTTTAGGCCTTAAACCCAATGCCTTAATTTTGTAAGGGAATTGTGCAATAAAATTAAACACAAGATAATTAATTGTTGTATTAGGATCAAGGAAAATCTTTTATTTTTAATAAATTAAATATATGGCTAGATCTCAGAAAAATGATAATTTTATCGATAAGACTTTTACCGTTATGGCGGATATTATTTTAAAGGTTTTACCGATTAACCCTAAGGCAAAGGAAGCGTTTGTATATTATCGTGATGGTATGTCTGCCCAAGCCGATGGGGAATATGCCGAAGCCCTTGAAAACTATGAAGAAGCCCTCAGATTAGAGGATAATCCGAGCGATCGCAGCGAAATCCTCTATAATATGGGTTTAATCCATGCTAGTAACGGTAAACTAGAGGAAGCCCTAGGGTATTATCATCAATGTTTGGAACTTAACCCCCGTAAACCTTCTGCCCTCAATAATATTGCGGTGTTATACCACTATCAAGGGGATAAGTGTAAGCAAGAGGGAAAGGAAGATGAGGCAGAAAATTTGTTCGATAAGGCTGCTGAGTATTGGAAACAAGCCATTAGACTTTCTCCTAATAGTTACCTTGAGGCCCAAAACTGGTTGAAAACCACTGGTAGATCTGAAATGGATGTATTTTTCTAATTTGGTCTAATCTTATAGTGATTAGTTTAGGTGGGGAATGGGGAATAGGCAATGGGCAATGGTTAAAGCTACTAATACATTTCAGTGTTTTTAATTGTTAATTCCTGTTCCTTGTTATGATTAGGGAGGATTTTTATTGTTTTTTATTAGTTATTTTTTATGAGTATTAGTCAAGAAGAAGTTAAAAAGGTGGCTAATTTAGCCCGTTTGGAAATTAGTGAACAAGAGGAGCAAGAGTTTGGTAATCAGTTGAATGCTATCCTCGAATATTTTGATCAACTAAGTGAATTAGATACGGATGAAGTTGAACCCACTACAAGGGCGATCGATGTTAGTAATATTATGCGCTCTGATGCCCAAACTACCTACGAAGATAGGGAAAGTTTATTAGATAATGCACCTTCTCGGGATGATGATTTTTTCCGAGTTCCTAAAATAATGGGTTAATATTCTTTGGGGCGTAAAATACTACGTCCCTATTTTTTGGGTAAATTTACCATAAATGTTGTTCCTTCATTGAGGTTACTTTCTACTTTGATGTTACCTTGATGGTTTTCGACAATGGCAAGGGCGATCGCAAGTCCTAACCCCGTATTACTATTATTGTTATCCCGATAACTACGGGCAGAATCAGCCCTGTAAAAACGATCAAAAAGATGGGGAATATTTTCTTTTTCTATGCCGATTCCATTATCTTTTATTTGAATTTGATAATAATATTTATTGTTTTTTTTAAGATATTTTAAGATTACTTGAATTATTTTATCTTTTTTATTAATATCTGAAAAACTATGGATAATTGCATTACTAATTAAGTTAGTAAATAATCTCGATAATTGTCCCCAATCCCCTTCAATACTGAACAGTTCATCTTCACTACTTACTTCTTTAAAATTTATTTCTAAATTATCATCTATTATTTCTAATGATAAATTAATCGATTTACTTTGGGCAATAATTATTTGTTCTTCCACCACTTCTAATAATAAAGAATCGAGGGGAATAGCTTGAAAACTAGGGTTAATAATACCGCTATCACTACGGGCTAAAAATAATAAATCATTGACTAAGTTAGATAACCTTTGAGTTAAACGTTCAACGATTTCCAACTGTTTTTTATTCTGTTCGGGTTCAATTTCAGGATAAGCTAGGAGAGTTTGAATGTTAGTTTTAATGGTGGCGATAGGATTTCTCAACTCATGGGAAGCATCGGCGGTAAACTGTTTTAAACTTTGATAGGATTCCTTCACGGGTTGAATGGCAATGCCAGACAAAAACCAACCGATCGCCCCTACGGAGGTAATCATTAATAATACACCAATAATTAAATCGGTAATTAATTGACGAATGGGTTTGATGACATCAAAAAGGGGATGACTTACCCGCAAATAACCCAATACATAGCGCCCTACTTCAATTCTTTTGGTGATTTGGCGCAGGAGATAATCAGAGGAGATACGGATGGTTTTTCCCCCAGAATGGAAGGAAAGGGGAATGGGTAAAGGCTCTTCTAAAGTTTGCCACAATAATTCGCCATTAGGACTAAACCATTCTAAATCAATGTGATCATCTTCTACCTTGTTGGTGGTGTCGGGATGTTGACGAAAACTGGCATTGACATTTAATTTATATTTACCTTCCTCTAAACTGACATTATCAATAACGAGGGAAGGTTCAACGATTTCCACCACGTGTTTGAGGGTATCATCAATCCTATCAATGAGGGTTTTATAAACATAGCCATAAATACCCATGGCAAAGATTATTAATAATACGGCGGTGACAATGGTGTAATAAAGGGCTAAACGTCTTCTGGTGGTTTGAAACAAGGGGAGATTAATGGACAATTAACAATGGACAATGGACAATGGACAATTAAACTTTATAAAAATGACTTACTATTCCATATAGTATCATCATTACCCAATCCCTATTCCCTTATTAATGACAACTTTTGATTAAAACGAAGGGTTGAACAATAATGGTGGTAAATTGGGTGGTGGGTTGACTATTCCAGTGGCTAAGTTGTTCGGCGTTGGGTTTTTGGATCAATTGTTCGCTAATCCAGTTTTCTACGGTTTTGGTGTCATTAAGGGCGATCGCACTGCCCACCTCAATAAGATCTAAGTTATCATCAACTAAAATAATGGCATCTCTTTGGGCATGGGGAATTAAATCTTTCCAATCAATCTCGGCAATTTGTTCTTTGAGTTGGGTTTTTAAATCTGACATTATTAAACTTTTCTAGGAATTGTCACGGTTTATATTTTCTCATCGTTCTTCTTTTCCCGCAATATAAATTAGGGAATCGGCAAAAGGTAAGGAAGAATAGTTATTTATTGTCCATTGCTAATTGTCAATTGTCCATTGTTCATCGCCCCAAAAAGGATAAAATAAAGCAATCAAGAGAGAATTATTAGTTATTAAATATATATATGATTGCAACAGCTACTAAAACGAAATATGAAGCAATTATCGGTTTAGAAACCCATTGTCAACTCAATACCAAGAGCAAAATTTTTTGTAGTTGTTCGACGGAATTTGACAGCCCACCCAATACCAATGTTTGCCCCGTATGTCTTGGGCATCCTGGGGTTTTACCTGTGTTAAACCAAGAAGTGTTAAACTCGGCTATCAAGATGGGTTTAGCCTTACAAGGACAAATTGCCCGTTATAGTAAATTTGATCGTAAACAATATTTTTATCCCGATTTACCCAAAAACTACCAAATTTCTCAGTTTGACCTTCCCATCGTCGAACATGGTAGATTAGAAATTGAATTAGTAGATCCTAAAACCAAGGAAGCCACCCGCAAAACCATCGGTATCACTCGCCTACACATGGAAGAGGATGCAGGAAAATTGGTACACGCAGGGAGCGATCGCCTTTCAGGCTCAACCCATTCTCTAGTGGACTTTAATCGTACGGGTGTTCCCCTGCTCGAAATCGTTTCCGAACCTGATTTACGCACAGGGCAAGAAGCCTCTGAATATGTGCAAGAATTGCGCCGTATCGTCCGTTATTTGGGCATTGGGGACGGTAATATGCAAGAAGGTTCATTACGTTGTGATGTTAACATTTCCGTGCGTCCAGAGGGGCAAAAAGAATTTGGTGTCAAGGTAGAAATCAAAAACATGAACTCCTTTAGTGCCATTCAAAAGGCGATCGAATACGAAATTGAAAGACAAATCGAAGCGGTAGAAAATGGTGAACCTATCCTCCAAGAAACCCGACTATGGGAAGAAGGCGCTCAGCGCACCATCAGCATGAGAATAAAAGAAGGCTCTAGCGATTACCGTTATTTCCCCGAACCCGATTTACCCCCCCTCGAAATTACCGATGCCCAATTGGATGAGTTTCAAAAAACATTACCCGAACTTCCCGCTCAAAAGCGCACTCGTTACGAAAGCGAATATGGTTTATCCGCCTACGATGCAAGGGTACTTTGTGATGATCGGGATGTAGCTCTTTATTTTGAAGCCGTGGTATCTGGGGGGGCTAGTGCCAAAGGTGCCGCTAACTGGGTAACTCAGGACATCGCCGCCTATCTAAACAGCAACTTGGATTTAGATATTACTAAAATTGCCCTCAAGCCTGAGATGTTGGCGGAGTTAATCACCCTCATCGAAAATGGTACTATCAGCGGTAAAATTGCTAAGGAAATCTTACCTGATTTGTTGGAAAAAGGTGGTTCTCCTAAGCAAATTGTCGAGAGTAAAGGCTTAGTTAGTATTTCAGATCCTGATGAGTTAGCTAAAATTATCGATGAGGTATTGGCGGAAAATCCTGATAAGCTCGAACAGTTTAGGGCCGGAAAAACTAAGTTACAAGGCTTTTTTGTTGGTCAACTGATGAAGAAAACTGGTGGAAGGGCTGAACCTAAATTGGCAAACCAAATTCTTAATAAAAAGTTGAACGGTTAAAATTTGATCTCCCCTAGCCCCCCTCAATAAGGGGGGTATTCAATTACATTAAGTTCGGATAATTCGTTATCAATAGATTGTATCTTCGTACCCCCACCGTGTAGTGAATTACACGGCTAACGATAATCCGTTCAATAAATTGAACTTATTGTACCTTTACTCCCTATCCCCCTTGCTCCTCATCTCGAAACAGCTCCCTATTGCCTTAATTATCAATTACTTGGTAACTACTCCCGTTAAAGGTGAACTTGCACTGGCATAATTTTTAATGGGGATTCTCCCTGCCTTATAAGCCAGTCTTCCTGCTTGGGTTGCCAATCCCATGGATTGAGCCATGATTACAGGATTTTTGGCAAGGGCGATCGCACTGTTAACCAATAAAGCATCTGCCCCCAATTCCATACCGTAGGCAGCTTCTGAAGGACTACCAATACCCGCATCAATCACCACAGGTACTTTGGATTGCTCAATGATAATCTTAATATTAGCAACATTTTGGATACCCTGACCAGAACCAATGGGAGAACCAAGGGGCATCACTGTGGCACAACCCACCTCCTCCAAACGCTTACAGAGTAAGGGATCTGCGTTTACATAAGGTAACACTGCAAAACCTTCTTTTACCAACTGTTCGGCGGCTTGTAAAGTACCGATGGGGTCTGGTAGTAAATATTTACTATCGGGGATAACTTCTAACTTGACAAAATTATTATCCTCTTGCCCCAATAACTTCGCCATTTCCCTACCCAAACGGGCAACCCTAATCGCTTCCTCGGCATTGGTACAACCTGCGGTATTGGGCAACATCCAAATTTTTGTCCAGTCGAGGGCTTCTGCTAATCCTTCATGGCCGGGGGCGTTATTTTGTACTCTGCGCACCGCTACAGTAACGATTTCGCAACCACTGGCCATAACGCTTTGTTGCATGGATTCAATACTGGGATATTTCCCCGTGCCTGTCATCAGACGGGATTTAAATTTGCGCCCGGCAATGACTAAACCATCATCACTGACATCATGGCTATAGGCATGGTAACCATTATTTTGTTGGGGGGTAGGATAATTCATAATTTGATTTTTATTACTGTTTTTCACGAGGGGGGGTAAGGG